>NZ_JASJXJ010000149.1:0-9579 GCF_035018685.1 Cryobacterium sp. RTC2.1 | reverse complement strand
CCGAGCGCACTACTGGTCACACCGCCCGGTGGCCCCCAAAGTCAATATCGGTGGCCCCCAGAAGCGCTAATACTCACCTCGCAAGGAATGTGCGTCCCCCTGGGCTCTGAGGGACACGGTAACCCCACGATCACTCCGTGAGGCTCTTCCGCCGAATGGCGATTCGGCGCGTCTCCGAGGCGACGCTCTGCCTGGGCGGCGGGGTGGGGCAACTGGTCGAGCCGGGCGGGATGAGATCACCGTTCACGAGGGATTCGACGATTCGGTCGCCAAATGCGACCTTCGGCAAGCTGGGCCGTGCCCACTTTTTGCCCACAGTTGTCGGAAATCGGCCTGATTCTGCTGGTGCCGGAGTGATCGAAAACGTTGAATTTACGCGGTTTTTAGCATGGATGGGAGCCCTAGCGGGCATAACAATAGGGTTCAAATCCCACCTGTACAGACTGCTGTGTGTCTTTTTGGGGTACACCCCAACTAGACATCAGGTGCAGGTACGCAGTTTCGTCCGAATAGGGACCAATTCCTGTTAGTTGACAGCCCTCACTGTCGGGTCTTAGAGTTCAACCTGACAGAAAGGGCCGGAGGCTTCATGACGGGTCAACGAGTTGGATACGTGCGAGTCAGTACCCTCGATCAGAACACCGTCCGCCAACTGGATGGCGTTGACGTCGACCGGGTGTTCGAGGACAAGGCGTCGGGGAAAGATCTAAACCGGCCTGAGTTGGAGGAGCTGATCAAGTTCGTCCGGGATGGCGATACTGTTCTCGTTCACTCGATGGACCGCCTTGCCCGCAATTTGGAGGATCTCCGCTCGATCGTGCGCCAGCTCACGGCGAAGAAGGTCCGGGTCGAGTTCGTGAAAGAGCAGCTCTCCTTTACCGGGGAGGACAATGCGATGGCAAACTTGCTCCTCAATGTGATGGGGGCCTTTGCTGAGTTCGAGCGGTCTCTGATCCGTGAACGTCAGCGAGAGGGTATTGCCCTGGCGAAGAAGCGCGGCGTGTACCGTGGCCGCACCCCGTCACTTGACGCGCTCCGGGCCGCCGAGCTGCGCGAGAAGGCTGCTGCTGGCGTGCCGAAGGCCGCTCTCGCTCGAGACTTTGGGATCAGCCGCGAAACCGTGTACGCCTACCTCCGAGCCGAGGTCTGAAGAGCTGGCTGGTTGCTGCCGGAACACAGCTCCGCCGATTCCTCATCGGTCACGCCGGGCTAACGCCTTCTTCGAGGTGGGCTTTCTTTAGCCAGTTCGCCAGGCAGGGTTTGGAGATCCCGAAGCCTTTCGCGATCTCGTTATGGGGCTGCGTGCTTCCGGCGACTCAGATTTCTTTCTTGATAACTCGCGCGTATCAGTCGCGTGCGATCGCGACAAGGCCGCGCAACGCACTCTCCGCGCCGAGGTGGGGCAGCAGGGCGGCGCCGTCGAGGCCGTTCGCGGTCGGGAAGCGCAGGTCGACTGCGGGCCAGAACGCGCGCAGGTCCCGTTCGAAGCGACTCGCGATCTCGGGCGCGCGCAGCACCCCGCCGAGTCCGCCGACGACCGGTGCGGCACCATCGGCCTGTCCGACGCGCTGGAGTCCCGTGCGCACCGAGTGCACTAGCTCGGCGGCGGTGGCGTCGCAGATTTCCGCCGCGACGGCATCCGTTGGGGCAAGTCCGGTGACCGCGCGCGACCAGGACGCGATACGGCTGACCCGTAGTGGGTCGCCCTGCAGCTCTAGGTAAAGGGTCTCCAGGTTTGGGAATTCCGCGCGGACGGCCGCGGTGAGTGCCGTCGCCGGGCCTCGTCCGTCATAGTTGCGCATGACGGCGTCGAGGGCGGCGCGGCCGATCCAGTAGCCGCTGCCCGCGTCCGCGATCAGGTAGCCCCAGCCGTCGATTCTGGCCACGTTGTGGGCGCCGACCGCGAGGGTAACGACGCCGGTGCCGACTGCGATCACAGCGCCGAGGGTGTTGCCGAGGGACCCGAGGTAGGAGGTAACCGAGTCATGGGCGAGGAATACCTCCCGCACCCCGATTTCGCGGCCGAGCCGACGCAGTTCCGCGGCGTCGGCGTCTGATTGGGTGAAGCCGGAAATGCCAGCGCTCACGATGCCGATGGTGACGTCGGCGGCACCGGCTACCTGGGCTAAGACGTCAGCCAGTTGCGGGATCAGGTCCCGGTCGGTGCGGATGCCGTCGAAGTCAAACGTCTCCTGGCGGGTCTCACCGCTCTGCAGCACGGCACGGATGCCGGTCTGTCCGGCATCGATGGCGAGGTGACGGGATGCGTAATTCATGTGGTGCGGTGTCCTTGGAGAGTTTTGTATCGGTGGGTGAGGAACGTCCCGGCGGGTTTGCCGTACACACAGTAGTCATCGTTATCCGGCGCGGATGCGACCGGGTACAGGACGGCCGGCCAATCCCAGAACATGAAACCGATCATCCAGTCGCGGCTGGCCGTAGCGTTGAAGATGTGCTCGTAGTAGCGCAGCTGCTCGGCGCCGGAGGGCGTGCCCGGCAGCGCCCAGTCGTTGGGCTTGTCCGGTGATCCGGTGCGGCTTGGGCATCCCGCCTCGAGAAAGATGAATGGCTTGTCGAACTTTTCCACGACGCGCTCGATCCGGTCGAGCTCGGCCGGGAACGCTCCGATCGGGTAGTATCCACTCGACCCGATCACGTCCACGGCATCCCACCACGTGACGCGGTCTTCCTGGTATTTGTCGCAGTTGTAGGTCACGAGCCCCGAATATACCGAGCGCACCCGGGCGATGAGGTCACGCCAGTGCCGTACCTGCCCGTCGGCGCGCACCATCTCGCAGCCGATGCAGAAGAGGTCACAGCCTTCCTCCTCGGCGATCACAGCAGCGTGCAGGATGAACGCCGTGTAGGACTCGAACCACTCGGTCCAGGTGGGTTCACCGGGAACGTCCCAGTCGAAGAAGCCGATGAACGCCCGCCAGGTGCCGTCGGCGCAGTTGACGACGGGCTTGAGGCACACCTTGAGGTTGAGTGCCTTCGCCTCCCGGATCGCCTCGCGAATTTCCGGCTCGGTCACGGTTGGTTCTTCGTCGTACGAGATGTGCGTCGATTGGGCATTCTGCTGTATGGCCGCATAGGCGATCGCCGTCCAGTTGATGCCATGCTCGCTCATGAGCCGCATCGACGAGCGCGCTTCAGGGGTCGCCCAGGTGCCGCGCACGCCGGTCCAGCCCCAGGTCATTCCGCAGATGGGTCCGGTGAGAGCGGATGCCGGAGAGCGCCCGGCAGCTGCGGGCGCGGCCCCGGGAACGCCCATTCCGCCCTCGTTACCAGTCACGGCAGAACCAGCTGGTTCGCGCTGCGGAGCACGGCCGGAGCTGAGAGCCCTGCGATGTCGAGATCGAGAGTCGACGTGACGGCGAACACGACACTCTCGCCTGGAAGGAGGGTTACGAGCATGTCGTCGACCGTTCCGGCCGGGTCGACCTTGTCGACGAGAAGTGCGAGGTCGCGGGTGAGGCTTGCCGCGGTGACGGTGAGCTGGTACCCGCCGGGGACCTGCTCGAGGGCAGTCCCGAGCGCAGGCGCGTCGAGCCGGGTGTCGCGGGCCTCCGCGAAGAACCAGTGGCCGCGCACTCCGCCGAGGTCGGCGCGGATGAGCTCCGCCGCCGCATCCGTCGCCGCGGAAATGGATGCTGGTAGCGGCACGGACACTGTGGACCGCGGGGGCAGGGTGATCTGTTCGGTGTGTTCGGCCAGCAGGATCCCCGCGTACGTGAGTCGACGCACCCTGAGCTCGCCCGACCAGGGCTCGCTCGAGTCGTTGACGAGGACGGTCGAAAGGCCCATGCCCCCGTCGACGCTGCGGTCCGTAAGACCGTCGACGTCCGCGCTGGAGCGCTGCGGCTGCACGGTTACGAGCCGGTCGGTGTAGGCGTGGCGGAGCGCATAGAGCAGCGGTTTGGCCCGCCCGTACCCGTCGACGGCGGCCCAGCTTGTCACCGGCCAGCAGTCATTGAGCTGCCAGACGATGGAGCCCATACAGTGCGGCTGCAGCGACCGGAAGTACTCGATCGCCGTCTGGACCGCAAGCGCCTGGTTGAGCGACATCGCCCAGTGCCAATCGTCGATGTCCTCCGGCAGCGGAAAGTGCGCGAGGAGGCCATCGGTGAGCTTGACGTTGCCGTCCATTGCCTTCTGGTGCACGAGCATGCCGGGGGACTCGGGGGTGAGCGGCGCGTCGCTGATCGACTCGGTCATCGTCGACCAGGTCGGCGGGCCCTGCCAGCCGAACTCGGAGACGAACCGCGGGGTGTACGCGCGGTAGTCGGGGTAGTCGCGCAGGTTCCAGAGGTCCCAGATATGCATGGTGCCGAGATCGGGGTCGTTCGGGGAGTGGGCACCGGAGCGGCCGAGACCGTCGGCGTCACCGGGGGAAAAGGGGCTACCTGGCGTGTAACCCACGTGGGGGGCTAGCTCGGCGACGATCGCCGGGAACAGCTCGTAGTAGTACGTCTCGCCCCAGGTTTTACCGTCGAGGCGTTTCTTCCAGTTCCACTCTTCGTGGCCCCAGAGGTTCTCATTATTCCCGTTGAACACGACGAGCGAGGGATGCGCGGCGAGCCTCGCGACGTTGTCGCGCGCCTCCGCCTCCATTTCGCTGAAGAACGGCTCCTCTTCCGCATAGGCAGCGCAGGCGAGCAGGAAGTCCTGCCAGGTCAGCATGCCGCGCTCGTCGCACAGCTCGTAGAAGTCGTCAGCCTCGAAGATTCCGCCGCCCCAGACTCGCAGCAGGTTCAGGTTCGCGAACTCGGCCTGTTCGATCCTGGCGAGGTAACGGGTCCGGTCGACGCGGTGCGGAAAGGCGTCGTCGGGGATCCAGTTCGCGCCGCGCACGAAAATGGGCTGCCCGTTGACGACGATCGTGAACGGGGTGCCCGTGGTATCGGGGGTCGTCTCAAACGCCACCGTGCGGAATCCCACGCGCTTCGTCGCAGCGTCGAGCTCGATCACCTCGTCGTATCCGTCATCATCGCCGTGATGGGTGTTGAGGGTGACGTCGACGTCGTAGAGCGGTTGTTCGCCGTAGCCGCGCGGCCACCACAGAGCCACGTCCGTGACGTGCAGGGTCACGAGGGCAGTGGTGTCGCCGGCCTCGAGGATTGCGGTGCCCGACATGCCGTCGACGGATGCCGTAATGAGGAGCCGGACATCGCTCGCCCGTGCAACCTCGACGTTCACGGCGACTGTGCCGGCTGCGCGGACGGTGCCGGCTACGGTATCCGCTGGATCGACCGTGTCGACGGTCGCGATCGGCCGAATGCTCTCGATCCGGGCAGTCGACCATTCTTCGAGGGAGACTGGGCGCCAGATCCCCGAGGTCGAGGTGTCGATTCCCCAGTCCCAGCCGAAGCTGCACGCCATCTTGCGGATTGCATTGTAGGGGTGGTGGTTAACGTGCGGACGGTATCCGAGCTGGAGGCTCGCTGCGTCGGCGGCCCGGATCGGCGACGCGAAGAACACGTCGATTTCGTTGAGCCCTGCCCTGACGTACGGGCGCAGGTTGAACCGGTAGCTGCGGTGCATGTTGCGGGTGGTTCCGACCCGGTTTCCATTGACAAAGATGGACGCGATCGTGTCGAGGCCGTCGAAGACGATCTCGGACTGGGTCGTGGAGCCCGGCTGCCAAACGAAGGTGGTCGTGTAACGCCAATCGGTGAGGCCGATCCAGCCGAGCAGTTTTTCGTTGCCGTCGAGGTAGGGGTCGGGGATGAGCCCGGCCGCAAGGAGGTCGGTGTGCACCGATCCCGGAACGGTCGCCGGGATCGCACGTAGGCCAATGTTCGGGGGCACCGGCCCGCCCTGGGCAGTCACGGTCCAATCGACGCCGAGGGGGCGGCGAAACGGATGGCGGAGAATCGGAGCGGCGATGGTCTGTGCGGTGGCGGACATTGAGCGGTGACTCCAGACTTGTTGGTGAGGGACAGCAACCAACCTCGAAATGTCAACGCTGTCTCTGGTTTTTCGAGTGTAGCATTGGCGGAAATCCGGGCATGATATCTCTCGTAAAATGTGGCTTAAGAGCCGCTTGCGTTCACGTAGGTTCCGAGGCCTGTGTCTCACCTTGACATAGAGCACTTGCTAGACTACTCGTGGCCGACTGGGGAGATAGTATGACGACGCAAGCGAGAGCGACCCTGGCCGATGTTGCCCGGTTGGCCGATGTGAGTTCGAAGACAGTGTCGCGGGTTTTCTCCGGAGACGGCATCGTGAGTGCGGTCACCCGGGAGCGGGTGTTGAGCGCGGCGAAGCGATTGCGGTTCCGGCCGAATGTCCTCGCGCGCAGTCTCCGCCACGGTGGGGTGTCCAACACGGTAGCCTTCGTGATCGGCGACATCACAAACCCGTTTTATTTCCACGTTGCGGCCGGGATTGAGCGCGAACTGGCCGACAACGGGTTAACTATGGTGCTCTCTTCGACAGATGACTCGGCCGAGAGTGAGGAGGGTGTCGTTGATTCCCTGCTCGCCCAGCGCGTGCGTGCGCTTCTGCTGATTCCGATCGCGGCTGACCAGTCCTACCTCGATGGGGAACGCCAATTGGGCACCCCGATCGTGAGTGTCGACCGACCTGCCAGCAATCTGCTGGCCGACTCCGTCGTGCTCCAGAACCGAGAGGGAATGCGGGAAGCCGTGCGTTCCCTCATTAAGCTCGGTCACCGAAAGATCGGATTCGTGAGCAACCCCTCCGCCATCTACACCTTGCGCGAGCGGCTCGCGGGCTATCGTGAAGCCCTTGCCGAAGCCGGGATCGCCGACAACGCGCGATACGAAAGGTGCAACGACGACCCGGCCGTATCTGCAGAGAGTGCCGTCGCGAGTTTGTTTGATCAGGCCGACCCGCCCACTGCGCTTGTGACGGGGAATAACCGGGCAAGCTCGGGAGCGCTTCGCGTGCTCCGCGGTCGAGAGCCGCGGGTCGCGTTCATTGGTTTTGACGATTTTGACCTTGCCGATGCGCTGGACATCACCGTCGTCGCCTACGACACCAGGGAGATCGGGAGAGCGGCCGCGCGTCTCGCACTCGACCGTCTCGAGGACCCGACCAGCTTCATCCGGCAGATCGAAATTCCGACCCGCCTCATTCACCGCGGTTCAGGCGAGATCAGCCCGCCGACCTGACCCGCCGCCACGCACTCGTCCCAAACGGACGGGGATACGTTCTCAGGTCGTCTGACGCGAGACGATGTGGGCGTACCGGTTGCCGAGGTTCATGAGCTCGTCGTGGGTTCCAAGTTCGACGATGCGACCGTTCTCGAGGTACGCAATCCGATCGGCCGTGCGGATGGTCGACAGTCGGTGGGCAGCGATGATGGTCGTGCGGTCGCGGAAGAGAGTGGCGAGGGCGTCCTTGACCATTGTTTCGGAATCGGCATCCAGGGCGCTCGTCGGCTCGTCCAGAATGAGGATGCGCGGATCGCGGACGAGGGCGCGAGCGATCGCCAACCGTTGGCGCTGGCCGCCGGAGAGTCCGGAGCCGCGGTCGCCGATGATCCGATCGAGGCCGGTGGGCATCGGGACGGTGATGCGCCCGGTCACAAGCCCGAGACCATGGATAATTCCGGTGGGCGGATGCGGGGATTCTTGGTTCGACGACCCGCCCACGGCGTCCGTAACATTCGCTCCCGTTGGGCCGAGGTTCAGGAAATCGAGAGCATTCGCGCCGCGCAGGGCTTTGAGGATGCCGTCGTCGGTGATGCCCGTGAGCCCATAGGCGACATTGTCGCGGATGCTGCCCTCGAACAACACCGACTCCTGCGGCACGACTGAAACGAACGAGCGTGCACTGCGCATGTCGAGGCTGTTCATGTCGACGCCGTCCAGCAGCACCTGTCCGCTTCCGGCCCGCACGAACCCGAGGATGAGATTAAGCAGCGTCGACTTTCCCGAGCCCGAGGGTCCGACGAGCGCGATTGTCTCGCCGGCCCGGATAGACAGGGAGATATCGGTGAGCGCAGGCCGGCCACCGGGATAGCTGAAGCTCACGTGGTCGAGCTTGATCGTGCCCTCAACCTTGTCGACGCGGGTACGGCCCTCGTTGACTTCGACGTCAGGGTCCTGCATGACCTCGGCGATGGAACGCATTGATTCGAGCCCGCGAGTGAGCACCGGAGCCACATTGAGGAGGGCAACGATTCCACCGGTCAGGATGGTGAAGTACGTGCTGAGCAGTACGACCTGTCCCGGCGTGATGGAGATGACCTGGGTTATTGACGCCGCGGCGGCTCCGACCAGGCACGCGACCCCGAGTACCTGGTAAGAGACCCAAGAAAAGGCTCCAAACCGGCCGTTGAGGGTGTCGAGCTGTTGCCCGGCGATGCTCACGCTCTCGGCCTGCCCGGCGACCCGTTCGGCGGCGACGGCCTCGAGCCCGTGGCCCCGGGTGATCGGGATGAGGGCGGCCATTTCGCCGATGCCGGTCGAGAATCGTTCGACCTCGTGGCGGAAGGTCTCGTTGCGGATGGCCGCTCGGGAGCGGATCCAGCGTACGAGTATGGCCGCCACGGGCACGGTCACGGCGAACACCCCGACGAAGGCGGGAACTGAGATCGCTGTGACGATTACGGCGCCGGCCAGGGTGAACACGGTCGACAGTACGGTTGGTAAGGCTTGTTGCATCATTAGTTCAAGATTTTCGACGTCGCGTACGACTTTGCTTTGCACGATCGAGGCGCTGTGGCGGTTGTGAAAGCCAATGGAGAGGCGCTGCATCTGTTCGGTAAGTGCATTGCGCTGGTCGGCGGCCATCGATCGGGTGGCAAGGCTGGAACCACGCACGAAGATCATGTGGAACGGATAGTTGAGCGCCAGTAACGCAATGATGAATGCCGCGAAGACCCACAGGGAATCCAGCGATCCGCGGCGCACGACGAGATCGATGATCGCCGCAGTGAGCGGCGGAAGCACCCACATCGGAGAGTCCTTGATAAGAAACGCAAGCGCGGCGAACCACAGCCGGATGCGGTAGGGCCGCAGTAGCCTCAGGAACGACCGCAGCGGTTCGGACTTCACGACCTCGAGTTCGATCGCAGTCGGGCGGGGATTGGTGGCACTCATGGCGCAGCTTTCAGGGCCGCGCGGGCGGCCTACGGGACAGTCGCCCGGTGATCCGAGCGTCTGTCGATGAGGTTCTTGGAGAAAACCGGCTTCGCCGGGGTACCGCCACACCCCGGCGTCCGGCCACGGCGTCCGGCCTCGGCGGGTGATCAGGTTAAGCCTAGCGCCCGCGTTTGGAACGGAGTCCCGCGCCCGGTTAGATCACGGCGAGTCGATCCATCACGGTGGTGCCGGCATTGACAAAGAGGACCACGTCGCGGACCGAGGTGACTTGGCTCACGTCGCGGCCCGGGGTGGACCTCCTTGGAGCCGCCTCGTTGCGGCTACCTCCTATTTGAGGCCACCGAATCCTACATGTCAAGGTGGACACTTGTTTTGTCTCATAGAACATTGTGAGAGTTTTTTACGGTCTTTCATGGGCTTTCTACAAAATGACAGCGTAGTCATTGATTGCGGTTTGGCTTACATTGTTGTCATACTGAAGGCACGCGCGCCCGCGGGGGCG
>NZ_JASJXJ010000148.1:0-9591 GCF_035018685.1 Cryobacterium sp. RTC2.1 | reverse complement strand
GCCGCCCCCCCGGCCCTCCGGGTCCGGGGGGGCCGGGTGCGGGGATCAGGCAGGGGCCGGGCAGCAGGCAGGGCCGGCAGCAGACCGGCAGGGGCTACGGATCGGGGGTGAAGCGGTAGCCCATTCCGGCCTCCGTGAGCAGATAGCGCGGATGCGCCGGGTCGGGTTCGAGCTTCTTGCGCAGCTGGGCGAGGTAGAGGCGCAGGTAGCCGGAGTCCGTCGTGTGGTGCGGACCCCAGATGTCCGTCAGCAGCGACTGCCGGGAGACGAGCTTCCCCGGGTTGCGCAGCAGGAACTCGAGGATGCGCCACTCGGTGGGGGTGAGCCGGATGGCCTCGGGTTTTCCGGGAGCGCCCCCGGAACCCGTGCCCGTGCGCACGACGCTCCGTGCCGAGAGGTCGACGGCGATCGTGCCGAGCATGATCACCGGTTCGGCACCGGAGTCGACCGGGCCGAGCCTCCGGGTGAGCGCGCGGATCCTGGCGAGCAGTTCGTCGATGGAGAACGGCTTCGTGACGTAGTCGTCCGCTCCCGCGTCGAGAGCGTCGACCTTGTCGGCGGCGCCGCTGCGCCCTGAGACGACGAGGATCGGCACCTGGGTCCAGCCGCGCAGGCCGGCGATGACCTCGATCCCGTCGAGGTGCGGCATCCCGAGGTCGAGCATCACGAGGTCGGGATGCTCATGCGCTGCCGCGGCGAGGGCCTCAGCGCCGTCCCTGGCGGTCACGACGTCGTAGCCGCGCGCGCCGAGGGTGACCCGCAGCGCACGCAGGATCTGCGGGTCGTCGTCTGCGATCAGGATCTTCACTCAGGTCTCCTCATCAGTGCCAGTGCCAGTGCCAGTGCCAGTGCCAGTGCCCGTGGCTGCGGCCGTGCCGGCTGTGTGGCCCGCCGGCGCTGCGGGGTCGAATGCGGGCAGGGCGATGACCATCGTCAGCCCGCCGCCCGGGGTGTCCTCCGCCTCGAGCCGACCGCCCATGCCCTCGGTGAATCCCTTCGCGAGTGCGAGGCCGAGGCCGAGGCCGGTCAGGTTGTCGGTGTCGCCGAGGCGCTGGAACGGAAGGAAGACCTCATCGCGCCGGTCGGCGGGAATGCCGGGCCCGCGGTCCATGATCCGCAGTTCGACGACGCCGCCGAATTCGCTCGCCGAGACGAGCACGCGCCCGCCCGTCGGCGAGAAGCGGATGCCGTTGGCCAGCACGTTCACGACGACCCGCTGCAGGAGCCCGGCATCGGCGAGCATCGGCGGCAGCCCGGGAGGGAGTTCGAGTTCAACCGTGTCCGGCCCGACGCCGAGCTCATCGAGTGCGGGGAGCACGACGTCCGCAGCGTCGACGGGGCCCAGGGAGACCGCGAGGGCACCGGCCTGCACCCGGCTGACGTCGAGGAGGTTCGTGACGAGGCCGGCCAGCGACTCGAGACTCTCTTCGGCCGTCTCGAAGAGCTCCTCCCTGTCGGCGGGCGACAGCGTGAGTTCGGCCGAGCGCAACCCGCTGATAGCGGCTGTCGCAGCGGAGAGCGGCCGCCGCAGGTCGTGACCGACGGCGGCGAGAAGGGCGCTGCGCATCCGGTCGGCCTCGGCGAGCGGTCCGATCGCACTGGCCGTCTCTGCGAGGTCGCTGTGTTCGAGCGCGGCGTCGAGCTGGGTCGCGATCACGCCGAGCAGTCGTCGCTCGGACGCTGCGAGGTCGCGTCCGGAGAGCTCGAGGGTACCCCGGGTCCCGACGGGGACCGTTGCGAGGGGGGTGTCCGGGCCGGCCTGAGCGGGCGAGCCGTCGGAGTACAGCAACGTCCCGCCCGCGAACAGGCGCACCCCGGTGAGGTTGAAGGCCTCGCGGGTCCTGGCGACGAGCGCGGGAACGGCGTCCTCGCCGCGGAGCACGCTGCCGGCAACGGTGGCGAGGAGTTCTGACTCACCCGCGGCGCGCTGGGCGCTGCGGCTTCGTCGGGCGGCGAGGTCGACGACGTAGCTGACGACGCCCGCGTTGGCCAGGTACAGGACGAGCGCGAGGGCGTGTGCGGGTTCGGCGATCGTGACGGTGTAGAGCGGGTTCACGAAGAAGTAGTCGAGGGTGAGCCCGGAGAGCAGCGCGGCGAACAGGGCAGGCCAGAGTCCGCCGACGAGGGCGACGACGATGACGAGGAGTTGATAGCTGAGCACCTCGCTCGTGATCGATTCCTCGCTGTGGGTCGCCACGAGGAGCGCGGTGAGCAGCGGACCGCCGACGACGGCGAGGCCGAGGCCGGCCAGCCGTCTGCGGAGGCTCAGTGCACCGCCGATCCGGGGGAGGCGCATCCGCTCGCCCGCGGCGGAGTGCGTGACGACGTGCACGTCGATGTCTCCGGACTCCCTGACGACCGTCGTGCCGATTCCCGGCCCGCTGAAGGCCGCCTTGAGCCGGGTACGCCTGCTCACACCGATCACGAGCTGGGTCGCATTCGAGGCCCTGGCGAATTCGACGAGGGCGGTCGGGACGTCGTCGCCGACGAGCTGGTGGTAACTGCCGCCGAGTTTCTCAACGAGGGCCCGCTGGGCCGCGAGCGCGCCGGGGTGTGCGGAGCGGAGTCCGTCCTGGCTGATCACGTGCACGGCGAGGAGCTCGCCCCCGGCTGCGCGCCCAGCGATCCGTGCCCCGCGGCGCAGCAGCGTCTCGCCCTCCGGCCCGCCGGTGAGCGCGACGACGACACGTTCGCGGGCTTCCCACTTGCTGTCGATGCCGTGTTCGGCCCGGTAGTTCTTGAGTGCCGTGTCGACCTCGTCGGCGAGCCAGAGTAAAGCGAGCTCGCGCAGGGCGGTGAGATTGCCGAGTCGGAAGTAATTCGACAGGGCGGCGTCGATCCTGGCGGCGGGATAGACGTGGCCCTCGGCGAGCCGGTCGCGCAGGGACTGCGGGGCGAGATCGATCACCTCGACCTGATCCGCGGCACGCAGCACGCTGTCCGGGAGGGTTTCGCGCTGGGGGACACCCGTGATCTGCTGCACGACGTCGTTGAGCGACTCGATGTGCTGGATGTTGACCGTCGAGATGACGTCGATGCCCGCGTCGAGGATGGACTGGACGTCCTGCCACCGTTTGTCGTGGGCGAGTCCGGGGGCGTTGGTGTGGGCGAGCTCGTCGACGAGTGCGATCGCGGGTGCGCGATCGAGGACAGCCTCCAGGTCGAGGTCGGTGAGTTCGATCCCGCGGTGCCGCCGGACGAGGCGCGGCACGACCTCGAGTCCTTCGAGCATCGCGGCCGTCGCAGGGCGGTCGTGGGTTTCCACGACCGCGACGACGACGTCCTTGCCCTCTGCGTGCAGCCGCCTGCCCTCTTCGAGCATGGCGTAGGTCTTGCCGACGCCCGGTGCGGCACCGAGCAGCACCCGCAGTCGACCGCGTTTCATGTCACGCCTTTCAGCCCTGGCCGGGCAGCGCCGCGAGGGCGAGGTTCAGTTGGAGCACGTTGACGGTGGGTTCGCCGAGGAAACCAAGGTCCCGTCCCTGAATCCTAGACTCGACCAGGGCGCTGACCGTCGCGACCGGAAGGCCGCGGGCCGCCGAGACCCTGTTCACCTGGATCCGGGCGTACTCCGCGCTGATCTGGGGATCAAGACCCGACGCGGATGCCGTGAGCGCGTCAGCGGGGATCTGGGCGGCGGTCACGCCGTCGGATCCCTCGATTGCGGACGTCCGGTCGGCGATCGCGGCGATCAGGTCCGCGTTCTCCGGACCGAGGTTACTGCCGCCGGAGGCCGCCGCATCGTAGCCGTCGCCCGCTGCGGATGGCCGGGACTGGAACCACTCCGGAAGGGCCGCTCCCTGGGCATCCGTGAATGACTGGCCGATCAGCGAGGAGCCGATCGCTCCAGAACCCCCCTGGATGAGGGAACCGTTGGCCTGGTTCGGCAGGGCGACCTGCCCGAAGGCCATGATCGCGAGGGGATAGGCGACACCGAGGATGACGGTGAAGACGAGCATGGCGCGAAGGGCGACGCCGTACTGGCGGGCCGAGCTGCGAGGGGAACTCATGGTGACGTTGTCCGTTTCCGTGGAAGTGAGGTTGGGGAGAGGTCCGGCGGGTCAGAAACCGGGGAGCAGTGCGACGAAGAGGTCGACGAGCTTGATCCCGAGGAACGGTGCGATCACACCACCCAGGCCGTAGATCAGCAGGTTGCGGCTGAGCACGCTCGCGGCGGCGGCCGGACGGTAGGTGACTCCGCGAAGCGCGAGCGGGATCAGTACGACGATGATGATCGCGTTGAAGATGATGGCGGACAGGATCGCCGAGGCTGGCGAGTGCAGCTGCATCACGTTCAGCACGGCGAGGCCGGGGAAGACCCCTGCGAACATGGCCGGGATGATCGCGAAGTACTTGGCGATGTCGTTGGCGATCGAGAAGGTGGTGAGGGCGCCGCGGGTGATCAGAAGCTGTTTGCCGATTCGGACGATATCGATGAGCTTCGTCGGGTCAGAGTCGAGGTCGACCATATTGCCGGCCTCCTTCGCGGCGCTGGTGCCGGTGTTCATCGCGACCCCGACGTCGGCCTGGGCGAGTGCCGGTGCGTCGTTCGTTCCGTCGCCCGTCATGGCGACGAGATTGCCGCCCTCCTGCTCACGCCGGATGAGGGCGAGCTTGTCCTCTGGGGTGGCCTCGGCGAGGAAGTCGTCGACGCCGGCTTCCGCTGCGATCGTCTTGGCGGTCAGCGGGTTGTCGCCGGTCACCATGATCGTGCGGATGCCCATGCTGCGCAGTTCGGCGAATCGTTCGGCGATTCCCTCCTTGACGATGTCCTTGAGGTACACCACTCCCAGGATCCGCCGCGCCCCGGATCCAGGGACCGCCGAGTTGTCCGCCGTGTTGCCCGCAGCGCTGCCCTCGGCCACGACGAGGGGGGTGCCGCCCAGTTCTGAGATCCGTTCGACGGTCGCGTTCAGGTCGTCGAGGATCGTCGACTCGACGTTCGTGGTTTCGCTCACCCAGGCGAGCACGGCGGAGCCGGCGCCCTTGCGCACGAAGGAGCCGTCGGGCAGGTCGATCCCGCTCATCCGGGTCTGCGCCGTGAAGGGCACCACGACGGCGTCGAGGGTTCCCGGATTCCCGAACCCGGTTTCGATGGCGAGGTCGACGATCGATTTGCCCTCTGGGGTCGGGTCGCTCAGGGAGGACAGTGCTGCTGCGTTGATGAGTTCGCCTCTATCGACCCCGGCGAGCGGGGTGAACTCCCGTGCCTGCCGGTTGCCGTACGTGATCGTGCCGGTTTTGTCGAGGAGCAGGATCGTAACGTCGCCCGCCGCCTCGACTGCGCGTCCCGACATGGCCAGCACGTTGCGCTGCACGAGCCGGTCCATTCCTGCGATGCCGATCGCGGAGAGCAGGGCGCCGATCGTGGTCGGGATCAGGCAGACGAGCAGGGCGACGAGGACGGGCAGGCTCACGGCGGCGGCGGAGTATCCCGCGATGGGGTTGAGGGTGAGGGTGACGACGAGGAACACGATCGACAGGCTCGCGAGCAGGATGTTGAGCGCGAGCTCGTTCGGGGTCTTCTGCCGGGAGGCGCCCTCGACAAGGGCGATCATGCGGTCGACGAAGGTCTCGCCCGGCTTGCTCGTGATGCGGACGACGATCCGGTCGGAGAGCACCCGGGTGCCGCCGGTGACGGCGCTCCGGTCGCCGCCGGACTCACGAACGACGGGTGCGGATTCACCGGTGATCGCGGACTCGTCGATCGACGCGATGCCCCAGACGATGTCGCCGTCTCCGGGGACGAGCTCCCCGGCGGTCACGATCACGGTATCGCCCAGTGTCAGGTCGGCGGAGGAGACGGCGGAGACGGTGGCCCGTTCGGCCGCGGCATCCGCTGCCTCGTCGTAGCCGGCAACGAGGTTGGCGATCGTGCTCGTTCGGGTCTGGCGGAGGCTGTCGGCCTGCGCCTTGCCGCGGCCCTCGGCGACGGCTTCCGCGAGGTTCGCGAAGATCACGGTGAGCCAGAGCCAGAATGCGATGCCGACGGTGAAACTCGCCGGTACGTCGCCGCCGCCCGAACGGGCCGGTCCGCCGAGGAAGGGTTCGACGATCGCGAGCAGCGTGGTGAGCGCGGCACCGACCTCGACGATGAACATGACGGGGTTCCGCCACATCAGCCGGGGGTCGAGCTTGCGCGCCGCCATCGGGAGTGCAGCGACGAGCTGGGCAAGGTTGATCGCGCTCGATGCGCGTTTCCGCGGATGTTCTCCAGCGGGCGCTCGGCCCTCGCCCCGTGGAGAAGTGGATGCTTCGGTGACTGTCGACATGATTACTGCTGCCCTTCCGTCGGGGAGTCCGGCGTGAGTGGTGACAAGGAGAGGAACGGGGGAGCCTGGGTGCCGGAGGCGGTGGTCATGGCTACTGCAGCCCTTCCGCGAGCGGACCCAGCGCGAGCACCGGGAAGTACGTGAGCGCCGTGATGATGACCGTCACGCCGACGAGCAGCCCGACGAACTGCATGCGGTGGGTCGGCAGGGTGCCGCGCGTCGCAGGAACGGTGTCCTGGGCGGAGAGGGCTCCGGCGAGGGCGAGCACGAGGACGATCGGCAGGAAACGGCCGAGGAGCATGGCAACGCCCAGCGCCGTGTTGAACCACGGCGTGTTGGCGGTCAGTCCCGCAAAGGCGGAACCATTGTTGTTGGCCGCGGAGGTGAAGGCGTAGAGCACTTCGGAGAGACCGTGCAGCCCGGGGTTCCAGATGGAGGTGCCCTCGACATCCGCTCGCACGGCGGGGATCGCGAAACTCAGGGCCGTTCCGGCGAGGACGAGGGTCGGGGTCACCAGGATGTAGAGGCTGGCGATCTTGATCTCGCGCGGGCCGATCTTCTTGCCGAGGTATTCGGGAGTGCGGCCGACGAGCAGGCCGGCGATGAAGACCGTGATCACGGCGAGGATGAGCATTCCGTAGAGCCCGGACCCCGTGCCGCCCGGGGCGACCTCGCCGAGCATCATGTTGAGCATCGGCATCAGGCCCCCGAGGGCCGTGAAGGAGTCGTGCATCGAGTTCACGGCACCGGTCGAGGTGAGGGTCGACGCCGTCCCGAAGAGGGCGGACCCGATAATGCCGAAGCGCTGTTCCTTGCCCTCCATGGCGCCACCCGCTGCGAGTGGGGCCGTTCCGGCACCGCCGAGCTCGAAGAGGGTGAGCGCGGTGAGGGAGACCACGAAGATGGCGGCCATCGCTCCGAGAATGGCATAGCCCTGTCGTTTGTCGCCGACGATCGTGCCGAAGGTGCGGGGCAGGCTGAACGGGATCGCGAGCATGAGAACGATCTGGAACATGCTCGTCCACGCGGTCGGGTTTTCGAACGGATGCGCCGAGTTCGCGTTGAAGAATCCGCCGCCGTTCGTGCCGAACATCTTGATCGCCTCCTGCGAGGCCACCGGCCCGCCCGGTATGGACTGGGTGGCGCCCGTGATCGTGGTGACGTCCGTGAAGCCGGTGAGGTTCTGGATGACGCCGCCGGCGAGGAGAACGAGCGCGGCGAGAATCGCCACAGGGAGCAGCAGGCGCAGTACCCCGCGGGTCAGGTCGACCCAGAAATTGCCGATCGTGCCGGTCCGGCGCTGAGCGAAACCGCGCACCAGGGCGATCGCAACGGCGATGCCGACCGCGGCGGATACGAAGTTCTGCACGGCGAGGCCGAGCATCTGCACCGAATAGCCCATGGTCACGTCGGGTGAATAGGACTGCCAGTTCGTGTTGGTCACGAATGAGACGGCCGTGTTGAACGACAGGCCCGACGGGATGGCCGGAAAGCCCAGGGAATAGGGCAGTACCGCCTGGGCTCGCTGAATGACGTAGACGAAAAGCACGCCGATGAGGGAAAAGGCGAGCACGCTGCGCAGGTAGGACTGCCAGGTCTGCTGCGACCGGGGATTGACCCCGACCAGGCGATAGAAGCCGCGCTCGACCCGGTTGTCACGCGACGACTGGTAGAACGCCGCCATGTAGTCGCCCAGGGGGCGATAGATGAGGGCGAGGACAAGCGCAAGGGTGAGCGCCTGGAGAACGGCGAACCAGAGGTCCATCAGAACCTTTCCGGCTTCACGAGCGCGAGCACGAGGTAGGCCAGGGCCGCGACGGCGAGGAGGGCGCCGAGCAGATCGAAGACGATCACAGTTTCTCGACTCCCTTGGCCACGAGGCCGATCAGGGCGAACACGGCGATCACGCCGAGAACGTAGACGATGTCAAGCACGAGGTCGGGCACAGGAGAACTCCATCCACACGGTGACCGCGCCGGTGCAGGCGCGGGTATCCCGGGGTCGGAACCGGGGTACTCCATAGGAATACGCTGGATTCGGGGCGGAGAATGGGGTCCTCACGGTATCCATACGGCGCACCGGCGGAACCTAACGGTTTCTCTGCGCTGGTGCGCGCTCCCGTGCAATGTGCGCGGTCGCTCGTCGCAGCGAGGGTCGTCGGTGCGCGCTGGCAGAATGGAAAGCGTGTACATACTGGTCGGTCGAAGGGGGAACGGGGAGTTCCTCGTCGAGGTGCTGAACGCCGGGGGTGTGACTCTCGGTGCCGCCCGCCCGGTGTCGGCGGACGACTTCCCCGGGTATGTGCTCCAGGAGGAACCCGGGTCGCCGCGCTGGGTCTGGGAGGACACCGCGAGCATCTACCCGGTCCTGCTCGAGGCCGGCGTCCGCGTCGAACGTGCCCACGACCTGCGGCTCTGCCACGCGATCCTGCGCCACTCCGTCCTCACCGCCGCGAGCGACCTCGCAACGGCGGCACCGAGCCGGTGGGATGCCGCCCTCGCCATCGTCGCGGAAACCCGCGATCCCGGAGCCACGCTTTTCGAACTGCTCGGAGAGGACATCGATCCCGCCGGAGAAGCGGACGCGGGCTTCACGGACGCCGGTGCCGAGTTCCGGCGCCAGCTCACGGCCGTCGCCGAGAGCGAGGAGCCGGGGCGGCTGCGCCTGCTGCTCGCCGCGGAGTCCGCCGGCGCGCTCATCGCCGCCGAGATGCGCTTCGCCGGACTGCCCTGGCGCACCGACGTGCACGACGAGCTGCTGACCAGGGTCCTCGGTCCGAGGGTCGGCCCCGGGATCCGGCCGGCGCTCCTCGAAAAACTGGTCGGACGCATCCGCCTGGCACTCGGAGACCCCCTCGTCAACCCGGACTCCCCGCCCGAGCTCACCCGCGCCCTGCGCCGGGCCGGACTCGCCGTGACCTCGACCCGGGCCTGGGAACTCAAGGAGCTCGACCATCCCGTGATCGAGCCCCTGCTCGAGTACAAGAAGCTCGCCCGGCTGCTGAGCGCCAACGGCTGGTACTGGATGGACACCTGGATCGTCGACGGTCGCTTCCACCCGGAGTACCTGCCGGGCGGCGTCGTGACCGGCCGGTGGGCGACCCGCGGCGGGGGAGCCCTGCAACTGCCCAAGCAGGTGCGCGGTGCTGTTGTCGCGGACTCGGGCTGGAAGCTCGTCGTCGCGGATGCCGCCCAGCTGGAACCGCGCATCCTCGCGGCGCTCTCGAGCGACACGGCCATGGCGGATGCCGGCCGTGGCACGGACCTCTACGCCGGCATCGTCGCGAGCGGCGTCGTCGAGACCCGCGCCCACGCCAAGG
>NZ_JASJXJ010000147.1:0-9633 GCF_035018685.1 Cryobacterium sp. RTC2.1 | reverse complement strand
GGGCGGGGCCCCCAAACGGGCGCACGTGGCGCGCACCCCGGAGACTTACTCGCGGAGGGTCGCGTCGAAGCGGGCGGCCGCGACGGCCACGCCGGCGAGCTTCGCGTCGCTCGCTTCCGCGGCGGTCAGGGTGCGGTCGGGGGCCCGGAATCGCAGCGCGAACGTCAGCGACTTGCGGCCGGGCTCGATCCCGGTGCCGCGGTAGTCGTCGACGAGCTCGATGTGGTCGAGCAGCGCGCCGGCCCCTTCAGCCACTGCCGCGAGCACCTCGGCTGCGGGCACCGTGGCGCTGACGACGAGCGAGAGGTCCTGGGTCGCTGCGGGCATCGTCTTGATCGGTGCGGCGTGCAGTTCGGAACCGGCCTGGGCGAAGACGTCGGAGAGGGTGATCTCGGCGACGGCGACCACGGCGGGCAGGTCGAAGCCGGTCGCGACGGCGGGCAGCAGTTCGCCCGCGAAGCCGACGCTCAGCTCCCCGTCTGCGGTGGCGACGAACAACTCGGCGGTGCGGCCGGGGTGCATCGCCGGGTGCACTCCCTGGCGCACCAGGATCGGCACGCCGGTCGCGAGCGCGACCTGCTGCACGGCGGCGAGGGCGTCCTGCCAGCCTGCGGCGATCGGCGCCCGGCCGGGCTGGTGCCGCACGGTGTTCCCGGTGAGAGCGACGGCGACGGAGTACGGCTGCGGCGGGATGCCCGCGTTGAGCTCGGCCTCGAGTGCCGTGCTGGGGCGGGTGGCACCCGCCGGTACGACGAGGCTGCCGTAGCGGATGCCCGCCACCGGCCGGAAGACGAGTCCCTGTTCGAAGACGGCCAGGTCGGTGATCCCGCGAGAACGGTTGCGGTGCGCGATCCGCAGCAGGCCAGGGAGGATCGAGGTGCGCAGGAAAGGCGCCTCGCCGTCGAGCGGATTGGCTACGCGGATCTGGGGGACCTCGGCGACGGCGGGGATGCCGGCGGCGGCACCGGCGGCATCCGTCGTGGTCGCGAGCGGTGCGAAGAGGCGGTTGTCGGCCTCGGATACGAACGGGTAGGCGAGCACCTCGGTGTGGCCGGTGGCCGCGAGGGTCTGCGCGACCGTGCGGCGCAGGCGCTGCACGAGGGTCAGGCCGCGGCCGGGCGGGGCGACCGGGAGCACAGAGGGGATGCTGTCGTAGCCGACGATGCGGGCGACCTCCTCTGCGAGGGTCCACTTGTCGGTGAGGTCGGGGCGCCAGGTCGGCGGGGTCACCGAGAGTCCGGTCGGGGTTTCGACGAGCAGGCCGCCGATCTCGGCGAGGGCTGAGCGCTCCTCGTCGTCCGAGTAGGTGCGCCCTATCAAGCCGGAGATGAAGTCGCGCGGGAGCTCGATCGCGACGGGCGGCACGGAGGAGTCGAGCGCGGAGCCGAGGCCGTCCGCGGTTCCGCCGGCGAGGTCGACGAGCAGCTGCACGACGCGGGCAGCTGCCACGGCGGCGACCTGAGGGTCCACTCCGCGTTCGAAGCGACGGGAGGCCTCGCTCGGGAGCTTGTGGCGGCGGGCGCTGCGGGCGATCGACACCGGGTCGAAGTTCGCGGCCTCGATGAGCACGTTCGTGGTGGATGCACCGATCTCGGTGCTGCGGCCGCCCATCACGCCGGCGAGGCCGATGGCACCGGACTCGTCGGTGATCAGGAGGTCCTCGGAGTGCAGGGCGCGCACGACGCCGTCGAGGGTCGTGAGCTTCTCCCCCGGTTCCGCCCGGCGCACCAGGATGCCGCCGGCGAGGGCGTCGAGGTCGTAGCCGTGCAGCGGCTGGCCGAGTTCGAGCATGACGTAGTTGGTCACGTCGACGACGAGCGAGATGGACCGCATGCCCGCGAGGGCGAGCCGGGTGATCATCCAGGCCGGAGTGGGCCGGGACGGGTCGACGCCGCGCACGGCGCGGGTCACGAAGACGCTCGCGCCCACGCGACCGCGGATGGGGGAAGCGTCGGCGAGCGTGACGGGGAAATCAATCGTGGAAACCGCGGTCACCGTCGCGAGGGCGGGGTCGCGGAAGGCGGCCCCTGTCGCGTGCGAGTATTCGCGGGCGATGCCGCGGATCGAGAACGCGTAGCCGCGGTCGGGGGTCACGTTGACCTCGACGGCGGTGTCGTCGAGTCCGAGGAGGGCGATCGCGTCGGTGCCGACCGGGGCGTCGTCGAGGCCGAGGTTCTTCAGGAGCAGAATGCCATCATGCTCGTCGCCGAGGCCGAGCTCGCGGGCCGAGGCGATCATGCCGTCGGAGACGTGGCCGTAGGTCTTGCGGGGCGCGATCGGGAACGGGCCGGGGAGCACCGCGCCGGGCAGGGTCACGACGACCTTGTCGCCGACGACGAAGTTGTGGGCGCCGCAGACGATGCCGTGCACGGCGGGGCCGCCGTCGGCCGCGGTTTCGTCGCCGGGCGCGACGCGCACCTGGCACCAGTTGATGATCTTGCCGTTGGTCTGCGGCTCTCCGACGAACTCGAGCACCTCGCCGACGACGATCGGGCCGGTCAGCTCGAAGCGGTGGATCTCTTCTTCTTCGAGGCCGACGCTCACGAGGGCGGCGTGTACGGCTTCGGGGGTCGTGCCGGGTTCGAGGTCGACGAATTCGCCGAGCCAGCTCAGGGGAACGCGCATCAGACGGTCATCCCGTACTGCTGGCTGAACCGTGCGTCGCCTTCGACCATGTCGTGCATATCCTTCACATCGTTGCGGAACATCAGTGCTCGTTCGACGCCGACGCCGAACGCGAAGCCCGAGTAGACCTCGGGGTCGATCCCCGCGGAGCGGAGCACGTTGGCGTTGACCATGCCGCAGCCGCCCCACTCGATCCAGCGCGCGCCGCCCTTGAAGGTCGGGTGCCAGACGTCGAGCTCGGCGCTCGGTTCGGTGAACGGGAAGTAGTTCGGCCGCAGCCGCACCTTCGCCTCCGGGCCGAAGAGGGCCTGCACGAAGTGGTCGAGGGTGCCGCGGAGGTGCGCCATCGTGAGCCCCTTGTCGACGGCGATGCCCTCGATCTGGTGGAACACGGGAGTGTGGGTCGCATCGAGCTCGTCGGTGCGGTACACCCGGCCGGGCGCGACGACGTAGACCGGCAGCTCGCGGGAGAGCAGGGCGCGCATCTGCACGGGCGAGGTGTGCGTGCGCAGCACGAGGTGTGCCTCGGGCGGGTCGATGAAGAAGGTGTCCTGCATCGCGCGCGCCGGGTGGTCCTCGTCGAAGTTGAGCGCGTCGAAGTTGAACCACTCGCTTTCGAGCTCGGGGCCTTCCGCGACCTCCCAGCCCATCGCGACGAAGACGTCGGCGACGCGTTCCTGCAGCAGGGCGAGCGGATGCCGCGCCCCGGCGTGCCAGGTCGACGCCGCTGCCGTGACATCCACCGTTTCAGCGGCGAGCTGTGCGGCGGCCTCTGCCGCGCCGATCTCCGCCTCGCGGGCGGAGAGGGCCTGGTTGACCCGGGCCCTGGCCTGGCCGACGAGCTTGCCGGCCGCCGCCTTCTGTTCCTTCGACACCGAACGCATCAGTGCGTTCAGGCGGGAGAGCGGAGACGCCTCACCGGCGTGTTCGCTCCGGGCCGCCTTGAGGGCGGACGAGTCGGCGGCGGCGGATATGGCGGCCAGGGCGGCGGTGACCGCCGCGGTCACGGCCGCTTCGGAGATTTCGGCCGGTGCGGGGTTTTCGGTGGATTCAGACACAAGTCCCAAGTTTAGTGCGTGGGCTTCGAACCGCTCCGCCGGGCGATCCGCCGGGCCAGCCACGACAGCGACAGGTTCATCGCGAGGTAGATGACGAGCACGACGAAGAAGAAGGAGAAGGAGTATCGGTTGCCGAAGAAGTTGGTCAGGTCACGCATGCTGCGCAGGAGTTCGGAGTATCCCACCACGAAGGCGAGCGAGGTGTCCTTGAGCAGCACGACGAGCTGGGCGATGATGATCGGCAGCATCTGCCGGAAAGCCTGCGGGAATTCGATCCGGAGTCGCGTCGCGATGGGGGTCAGGCCGATCGCGAGACCGGCTTCGCGCTGGCCGCGTGGGAGCGCCTTGATACCGGCCCGGAGGGCCTCGCCGATGATCGCGCCGTTGTAGACGGCGAGGGCGGCGACGCCGGCCCAGAACGATCCGGTTGAGAAGACGAGCAGGACGAACAGCATCATCAGCAGCACGGGCATGCCGCGGAAGAATTCGAGGACGACCGTGGTCGGCACCCGGATCCAGGCCGTGTCGGAGGCGCGGCCGAAGGAGAACAGCACACCGAGGACGAGGGCGAGGACGGCCGCGACACCGGCCATCTCGAGGGTCGCGAGCGCGCCGCGGCCGAGCGAGCGCCAGACCTCGAGGTCGTTGAAGACGTCCCAGCGGCTCAGGTCCCAGAGTCCGGGCTGCACGGCGCCGTTGGCGCTCGCCTTCGGGGCTCCCAGGGCGAGCACGAGGGCGACGACACCGACGGCGATCACGGCGACGCCGACGTAGGAGATGATGCGGGACATCCGCCGGGCCTTGGGGCCTGGCGCATCGTAGAGGACCGAGGTCATCGGAGCACCGCCACTCTCTTCTCGACCCGGCCGGCGATGATGCCGAGGGTCACGGTGATCAGCAGGTAGAAGACGGCCACCGCGAGCAGGATTGCGAGAACCTGGTCGCCGCGGTCGTTGGTGACCTGGCGGGCGGCGCCGAAGAGTTCGAAGACGAAGAAGGCGCCGGCGACGGAGGTGTTCTTCGCGAGGGCGATGAACACGTTGATCAGGGGCGGCACGACCATCCGCAGCGCCTGCGGCAGGATCACGAAGGCGAGCGACTGGCCGAAGCCGAGCCCGATGCTGCGGGCGGCCTCGGCCTGGCCGACGTGCACGCCGTTGATACCGCTGCGCACGGCTTCGGCGACGAACGGCGAGGTGTAGACGGTGAGGCCGATCGCTGCGAGCGTGAAGTAGCCGGGCGAGAACTGCAGGTATGGCAGCAGGAACGCGCAGAAGAAGAGGATCAGGGTCAGGGGTGTGTTGCGGATGATCTCGGTGTAGACCGTGGCGAAGCCGCGGAACGAGCCGATGGGCGAGATGCGCAGGCCGGCAACGATCAGGCCGAGAATGAGTGCGCCCACCCCGGAGATGACGAGCAGGCCGAGGGTGTTTCGAAAGCCTTCGAGGAAGACCGGCAGGTTATCGATGACTGCGTCCATGCCTCAACTCCTCTTCTATGTCTGTGTCTGTGGGTGTCGGTGGGTGCATTCGAACGCGAGGCCGGGCGTATGCCGCATCAGGCATCCGCCCGGCGTCGCGCGGGTTCTAGTAGCGGTTGATGGTCGGCGGGGTGGGGGTGTCGAGGACCTTGCCTGCGGTGGCCTCCCAGGCCGCTGCCCAGGTTCCGTCGGTGAAGGAGGCGTCCAGGGTGTCGTTGATGAAGGCGCGGAATTCGGTGTCGTCCTTCTTCAGCCCGATGCCGTACGGCTCCTTGGTGAATGGCTTGCCGACGACCTCGAATTCGCCGGAGTTCTGGTCGGCGAGACCGGCGAGGATGACGTTGTCGGTCGTGACCGCGACGACTTCACCGCTGCGCAGCGGGCCGAGGCAGTTGGAGTAGGTGTCCGTCGCGATCACGTTGGTCGTGTACGCGGCGATGTTCTTCTCAGAGGTCGAGCCGCTCACGGTGCAGACCGGCTTCCCAGTGAGGTCTTCTGGCCCGGTGATCTTGTTCGGGTTCCCGGCGAGCACGAGCAGGTCCTGTCCGGCTTCGTAGTACGGGCCGGCGAAGGAGACGACCTCCTTGCGCTTGTCGTTGATCGTGTAGGTCGCGATGACGATGTCGACCTGGCCGTTCGTGATGAACGGTTCCCGGTTGGCCGACACGGTCTCGACCCAGTTGATCTTGTCCGCTGCGATGCCGAGCTTGGCCGCGATGAGCTTGCCGATCTCGACGTCGAATCCGACGGGGCCGTTCGGGCCCTTGAGTCCGAACAACGGCTGGTCGAACTTGGTGCCGATGGTGATCTTGCCTGCTTCGGCGAGCTTGGCCATGGTCGTGCCCGGCGCGAACGTCGGGGTGGCGGCGACGGGGGCCGCAGAGGGGGATGCACCGGAGTCGGTGCAGGCGCTGAGCGTGAGAACGCTCGCGAGGGCAATGGCAGAAATCACTAGACCTTTATTGAGTCGCATGGTGTCCTCCTGGGTGCTGTGTGCGGGGATCGCCGGTCGTGTGACCGGCAAGTACTGCGGGAAGAGGATCCTCAGTGCGCGAGGATCTTCGAAAGGAAGTCTTTGGCGCGGGTGGTCTGCGGGTTGGTGAAGAAACGGTCCGGGGTCGATTCCTCGACGATCTCGCCCTCGGCCATGAAGATGACCCGGTTGGCGGCCCTGCGGGCGAAGCCCATCTCGTGGGTGACCACGATCATGGTCATTCCGTCGTTGGCGAGATCGATCATGACCTCGAGAACCTCGTTGATCATTTCGGGGTCGAGTGCGCTCGTCGGCTCGTCGAGGAGGATGACCTTGGGTTCCATGGCGAGGGCCCTGGCGATCGCGACGCGCTGCTGCTGGCCGCCGGAGAGCTGAGCGGGCATCTTGTGGGCCTGGTCGGCGACGCCGACCCGCTCGAGGAGGGCCATCGCCCGGGTCTCGGCGTCGGCCTTGGACAGCCCGCGCACCTTGATCGGCCCGAGGGTGACGTTCTGCAGCACCGTCATGTGCGCGAACAGGTTGAACGCCTGGAAGACCATGCCGACGTCTGCCCGCAGCCGGGCCAGGCCCCTGCCCTCTTCGGGAAGGGCCTGACCGTCGATCGTGATGACGCCGGAGTCGATCGTCTCGAGGCGATTGATCGCCCGGCAGAGCGTGGACTTGCCCGACCCGCTCGGGCCGATGACGACGACGACCTCGCCACGGGTGACGACGGCGTTGATGTTCTTGAGGACGTGCAGCTCGCCGAAGTGCTTGTTGACATCGGTAACGACCACGAGGGGCTCGCCCCGACGCACCGTGATGTTCGACGTAGCCGGCGTGGGATCTGTAGGCTCCATATCCCCCAATCTAGGGGAAATTGTTAGCAGCGCAAACCAATCCGCACGCCGGCGGGCCCGGTTCCCGCGACTAGCTGCGCTGCGCGAAGGCGCTTTCGTACAGGCAGACGGATGCCGCGGTCGCGAGGTTCATCGATTCGGCGTGGCCGTAGATCGGCACGGTGATCGAGCGGTCGACGAGGGCCAGGTCCTCATCGGTCAGGCCGCGGGCCTCGTTGCCGAACAGCCAGGCTGTCGGCGCGAGAAGGAGTCCCTGATTGCGGGCGGCGAGCAGGTCGGTGCCCTTGATGTCGGCGGCGAAGATCTGGAGGCCGGCGAAGCGGGCGCGCTCGCGGACGTCGTCAAGGGTGACGCCGACGGCGACGGGCAGGTGGAAGATCGAGCCCGTGGACGAGCGCACGACCTTGGGGTTGTAGAGGTCGACGCTGCGACCGGTGAAGATCACGGCGTCGGCGCCGGCGGCATCCGCTGCCCGGATGATCGTGCCGGCGTTGCCCGGGTCGCGCACCTCTTCGAGGATCGCGATGAGCTTCGGTTCCTTGGCGAAGATCTCCTTGACCGAGGTGGGGAACTGGTGGCAGACCGCGACGAAGCCCTGCGGGGTGACGGTGTCCGCCATCGTCTCGAGGACCTGCTCGGTGACGAATTCGACGTCGACGCCCGCATCGACGGCGGTTTCGGCGATCTCGGGGTGGCGCTCGAGGGCCGTCGGGGTTGCGTACAGCTCGACGACGAGCTCCGGACGGAAGTTCAGGGCCTCGGCGACGGCCTGCGGGCCCTCGAGAAGGAACAGCCCGGTCTCGGAGCGCGCGGCCCGGTTCGACAGCTTCGCAACGGCCCGCACGCGCGGAGAACGGGGATTATCTAACATGCTCCCAGCCTACTTGCCGGGGCTGTGGCGGCGCGGTTGCCGCGCTGACAGCCGGCCATAGCCATCTCATAGCGCCGGCATAGCTGGCCCATGGACGCACTCGGCAAGCTCAAAGGATCAACCTTTGGAGGAGCCATGACCGGCCACATCGTTCCGGGTCACGTGACCCGCCCACCCGTATCCGTGCCGCGCACATCCGGCGCGACCACAGGGTCCAGCACGTCCGGCGCCGCAGCGCCGTCGACGGCGCGCCGCGGACTGATCGCCCGGATCATTCTCGGAGAGCGCACGGACGCCGCCTGGATCCGGCCGTCGTTCTGGGCGCTCCTGATCGTCACCGGCCTGCTCTACCTCTGGAACCTGAGCGAGAGCGGCTGGGCGAACAGCTTCTACGCCGCCGCGGTGCAGGCAGGGTCCAGGAGCTGGACCGCCCTGTTCTTCGGATCTCTCGACTCCTCGAACTTCATCACCGTCGACAAGCCGCCGGCATCGCTCTGGGTGATGGGGCTCTCGGCGCGGATCTTCGGTTTCTCGAGTTGGAGTGTGCTCGTGCCGCAGGCGCTGATGGGCGTCGCGGCCGTCGCCCTCGTCTTCGCGACCGTGCGGCGCAGCCTCGTGGCCTTCGGCCAACGGCTGGGCGCCGTCGGCGGGCTCGTGGCCGGCGCGGTGCTCGCGTTCACGCCCGCCGCGGCGCTGATGTTCCGCTTCGACAACCCCGATGCACTCCTGACGGTGCTGATGACGGCTGCCGCGTACTGCGTGGTCCGCGCGCTGCCCGCCGCGAGCTGGCGCTGGCTCGCCCTCGCCGGCGTCGCCCTCGGCTTCGCCTTCCTGACCAAGATGCTCCAGGGCCTCCTCGTGCTGCCGGCCTTCGGCCTCGCCTACCTGCTCCTGGCGAATACGACCGTCTGGCGCCGCCTCGCACACCTCGGCGTCGCCGCGGGCGCCCTCGTCGTGTCGGCGGGGTGGTGGGTGCTCGCGGTCGCCCTGTGGCCGGCATCCGCTCGCCCATACATCGGCGGGTCCACGGACAACACCGTGCTCGACCTCGTCTTCGGCTACAACGGCCTCGGTCGGATCTTCGGGGCGACCGCAGGCGGCGGCGGAAACGCGGGGGGCAGCACGACAGCCGCGGCCGGCTCGAGCTTCGGCGGAGCGACCGGGCTCAGCCGCCTGTTCAGCAGCGAGATGGGCCTCGAGATCTCGTGGCTGCTGCCGACGGCGCTGCTCGCCCTGGTCCTCGGTCTCTGGGCCACCCGGAAGCGGCACCGTACCGACGGCGCCCGCGCTGCTCTCGTGATCTGGGGCGGCTGGCTGCTCGTGACGGGACTCGTCTTCAGCTACATGAGCGGCACCATCCACCCGTACTACACCGTCGCCCTCGCCCCGGCGATCGCGGGCCTCGTCGGAACCGGCGGCGTCGTGCTCTGGCACGGCCGTTCGCACTGGTTCGGCCGGCTCGGCCTCGCCGCGATGATCGCGGCCGCCGGCGCCTGGGGCTTCGTGCTCCTGTCCGAGAACGCGGACTGGCTGCCGTGGCTGCGCTGGACGCTGCTCACGGTGACCCTGCTCGGCGCGGCCGGTTTCGTCGTCGGTGCCGCATTGAGCTGGCGCCGCCTCACGACCGTCGCGGTTCTGGTCGGCATGCTCGGCGGCCTCGGCGGGAGCGCGGCATACGCGATCGCGACGGCTTCGGTCGCGCACAACGGCTCGATTCCCGCTGTCGGTTCTGTCTCGTCCTCGAGCGGAATGGGCGGCGGCGCGGG
>NZ_JASJXJ010000146.1:0-9785 GCF_035018685.1 Cryobacterium sp. RTC2.1 | reverse complement strand
GGAGATGTGTATAAGAGACAGACGCAGTAGATCCACACCGGCCGTCGCGCGTCCTCGGGTGGGAGGATCGACAGGTGACGATGTCGGCCTCCCCCAGAGAACTCGCCGCCTATCGACCCCGCTGGTACCGCAATCCGCGAACACTCGACCTGGCCGCGGTCGCGGTCACACTCGTTGCCGCGGCGACCGAATTCAGTGTCCCCCTGGCCAACGGCACGAGCCTCTTCGGATATCTGCCCCTGACCGTCTCTCTCCTCGGCGTCCTCGTCTCCCGACGGTATCCCTGGACCGGCATCGTGATCGTCACCCTCACGCCGCTGCTCGCGGCCACGGTCGCCTGGGATCCGCTGATCACCTGGAACATTGCCGTGTTCACCGCCTTCTCCGTCACCCTGCGCGCACTTCCGGGCGTATGGGTCGGCCTGCTCGTGGGACCGACCCTGTATTTCGCCGCCGTGATGTACAACGGAATCGGTTTCGGCAGCCCGACCGCCTTCACCGCATTCGCGTTCGGCTTCATGGCCGCCGCCGCGGGAAGCGCGGTGCGCAGCCACGACCGCTATCGAAACGAGCTGGAACAGCGCACCCTCGACGCTCTCGCCGCGCGGGACACCGAGGCGAATGGCCGCGTCACCGAGGAACGCCTCCGGATCGCCCGCGACCTGCACGACGTGATCGGGCACGAGGTGGCCGTCCTCGGAATTCACCTGGGCGTCGCCGAAGTGAACCTGCCGAGCGACGCCGCCGTCGCCCGCGAATCCCTGCACTCGGCGCGCACGAGTGTCCAATCCGTCCTGCTCGAGACCCAGCGCATTCTGCACGTGCTGCGCTCCGACACCACCGAGGGCCGCGACTCCGGCGTCGGCTTGCGGCCGGCGCCGGACTTCTCCGGGATACCCGATCTCATCGAATCCTGCCGGAACGCCGGGGTCGATGTCCGGGCCGACCTCACCCAGGCACCCGCCGCGCTCGATCCCGAAGTGAGCACCGCTGCATTCCGGATTGTGCAGGAGGCCTTGACGAATTCCCAGCGCCACGGTTCGGGACCGGTCACGCTGAGTACGACCCTGTCCGGCGCCGTCCTCACGATCACGGTCTCCAATCCGAAGACCGTGCGCACCGCGAAGATCGCCTCCCCTGCGCGGACGCGGACGGGGGCAGACCTGGCCCCGCGCCGCGGTTACGGTCTCGTCGGAATGCGGGAACGCGCCGCATCGGCCGGCGGCAAACTCGTGGTCGAGGACCGTGATGACCTCTTCCACGTCACCGCGACCCTCCGGGTCGACGGAGGCAGGATCCGATGATCCGGGTCATGATCGTGGACGACCAGGAGATGATCCGGGTCGGGCTGCGCGCCATCCTCGCCCCGGAGCCGGACATCGACGTCGTGGCGGATGCCGCCGACGGTTTCGAAGCGCTCCAGCAGATCGTCGGGCTGTCCGTCGACGTGGTTCTGATGGACATCCGCATGCCCGGAATCGATGGCGTCGAAGCCACCCGGCGCCTGCGCCTCGACTTTCCGCCCGAAGAACTGCGCATCATCATCCTGACCACGTTCGAAAACGACGAGAACGTCTTCGCAGCACTCCGGGCCGGCGCGAACGGCTTTCTCAGCAAGGGCATCGGACCGACCGAACTTGTGGCCGGGATCGTCGACGTCGCCTCCGGTGGCGGCGCTTTGTCCGCCGCCGCGACCGCGGCGCTCATCCACCACGTCGCCGAGGAACACCGCCCGGCTGTCGACGCGGCCATGGTCGATCGCTTCTCCGTGCTCACACCCCGCGAACGAGACGTCGTCATCGCCATCGCAACGGGGCGCGACAACGCCCAGATCGCATCCGACATGTTCGTCTCGCCATACACGGTCAAGACCCACGCCAACCGGGCGATGATGAAGCTCGGCGCCCGTGACCGCGCCCAGCTCGTCACCTTCGCCTACCGCGCCGGGCTCTCCGCGTAGCCGGCTCACTCCCACACCCGGTCTACTGCGCACGCAGTAGACCGGCCGATGCGCCTGGACGAGGTGGCCGAGCCGCCCCGCGGGAACGATAGGAACTGTCCCTGCCGCACGGCAGCATCCGCCTGGCCCAACCGGCCGACCGCGAATGCCCGGACGCCTCTCTTCGCGAGTCCTAGGAGCATCATGGCCACGTTTCTTTCCCTCATCGGGCGCTTCAGCGCCCGGCACAGACTGGTGGTGGTTGGCGCCTGGCTGCTGATCTTCGTCGGCCTCATCGGCACCTTGGTCGTTGCGAGCGGCCAGGGCTCCCCCGGAACGGCCTCCACGTCGATTCCGAGCACGCAGTCCTCCCAGGCGCTGGAGCGGATGAGCCAGGAATTCCCCGATCTGGGCACCAGCACGCCCTCCTCATTGCAGCTCGTCTTCCAGTCCGACACGGGGGCCGCCGTCACGGGTGCCGCCGCCACCGCTCAGATCGCCGGCGTCCTGGCCGATGCCGCGACCATCCCGGACATCGCGTCCGTCAGCGACCCTTTCGACGCGCAGAAGCCGTACATCTCCCAGGACGGGAGCACCGCCGTTTCGACGCTCAGCTTCGGCGACCTATCCGCCGACCAGCAGAAAGCCTCCTACGAGGCAGCCCTCACCATGCAAGCGGATGCCCCTGACGGCCTCCGGGTCGAGGTCGGCGGAAACCTGGTCCCGCTCGGCGCCCCGCCCGCGGGCATCGGTGAGGGCGTCGGAGTGATCGTCGCCTTCCTCGTCCTGATCCTCACCTTCGGGTCGCTCCTCGCGGCCGGGGTCAACCTCCTGATCGCCGTCTTCGGCGTCGGCGTCGGCCTCGTGGGCGTTCTCGCCTATGGGGCGCTGACCCCGATCGGCGACACGACCATCATCCTCGCGCCCATGCTCGGCCTCGCCGTCGGGATCGACTACAGCCTGTTCATCCTGACCCGGTTCCGCGCCGAGCTCCGCAGCGGCAGGAACGTCGAAGACTCCGTCGCCCGGGCAACGGGAACCGCCGGAAGCTCTGTGGTGTTCGCCGGCCTCACCGTCATCATCGCCCTGGTCGGCCTCCTCGTCGCGAACATCAGTTTCATCACGGAGATGGGCATCGCCGCCGCCTTCGCCATCCTCGTTTCGGTGCTGATGGCCCTGACCCTCCTCCCGGTCCTGATGCGCACCCTCGGACGCCGGGTGCTGCCGAAGAAGCAACGCACCCGCCGCTCGAACGCCTTCGGGACGCCATCCGATGGTTCGACGGACGCGCAGTCCCCCACTCGGAAAGGGTTCCTCCGGCGCTGGGGGACGTTCGTCGTCGCCCATCCGGTCCGGTCGCTGCTCGCCGGCGTTGTCGTGCTTGTCATTGTCGCCGCCCCCATCCTCAGCATGAAGACCGCATTCAGCATCCCCGGCGGCGCCGACCCGACCTCGACGCAGCGAACCGCGTACAACCTCATCATCGACGAATTCGGCGGGGTGCAAAGCCCGCTCGTCGTGCTCGCCGAAGCCGACGGCGATATCACCGCCCAGACCGCATCCGTCCAGGACGCACTCGCCAGCCTTCCCGGTGTCCAGATGGTCGTTCCCGGCCCGATCAGCGCCGACGGAAACGTCGCACTCCTGACCGTGATCCCCGCAGAAGGCCCCATCGATCAGCAGACGAAGGACCTCGTCCAGCAGATCCGCACCGACGCCGACTCTGTGCCCGGAATCCACCTCGAGGTGACCGGAGAGACCGCGATCGGCATCGACCAGGACCAGGCCCTCCAGGACGCGCTGATCCGGTATCTCATTGTCATCGTCGTCATCTCCCTGGTGCTCTTGATCGTCATGTTCCGGTCGCTGCTCATCCCGCTCATCGCCACCCTCGGCTACCTGCTCTCCGTCGGCGCCTCCTTCGGCGCGAGCGTCGCCGTCTTCCAGTGGGGCTGGCTCGATCCCCTGATCCCGGCGCCCCAGGGCGACCCGATGATGAGCATCCTGCCGATCCTGCTCGTCGGCGTGCTCTTCGGGCTCGCCATGGATTACCAGGTCTTCCTGGTGTCCCGGATCCAGGAGATGCACAACACGGGAATGTCGCCGAAGCAGGCGATCATCGAAGGCTTCTCCCGTTCGGGCCCGGTCCTGGTGGCTGCGGCAACCATCATGACCGTCGTCTTCGCGGGCTTTGCGACGAGCACCTTCCCGATCGCCGCATCCATCGCCTTCGGGCTCGTGGTCGGAGTGATGGCTGACGCCTTCATCGTGCGCCTCATCCTGATGCCCGCAATGATGTCCCTGCTCGGCAAGGCCGCGTGGTGGCTGCCGAAGTGGCTCGATCGCCTCCTCCCGAATCTTGACATGGAAGGCCATGCACTCGACGAGCGCCCCGATTCCCAGCCCGACAAGCGGGAAGCCGTACTCGTGACCGAGTAGCCATTGGTGGGGCCGGTGCATGCATCATGCACTGGCCCGCCCGGAGGCACGAATTATTTCTTGCCCTTCTTGTCGTCCACTATTCCGCCCAGCAGGCCGCCGATCGCGCCACCGAGCACCCCTCCGGCAGGACCCCCGAGGAGTGATCCGATGCCGGCTCCAATCCCCGCGAGGCTCGAGCCGTAGCTCACCCGGGCGATCGAGACCGTCGTCGATCCTTCGGGACTCACTGAGATCTCGAACGACCCGACGGCGGCCGACGCCACCACCAGCGCGACGGGGCTGGCCTTGCCGCCAGCCGCCAGCTTGCCGTAGATCTCCCGCGACTCGAAGAAGGCGCGTTGGGGGTCCGCCTTCCCCTCTCCGGCCTCGAACCCGAGCTTGTAGAGCCCAAGGAGCGTCTGCACCTCGTCATCGGTGATCAGCTCTGCGGCTTCCAGCCGATCCAGGATGGCTTTGTGATCACTGATCATGTCGCCCTTGTTGCCTTCCACAATGCGTCGCGCTTCCGCGCGCGCGGCGTGCATCAGCCCTGCGATATCGGTACCCAGGTACGTTGGAGCTTCCATCATGCGCCTCCTCTGAGAAATACTCATGTCAGTAAAGCACCGGAAGCGGTTGTCGGCTAAGGGGTTGGCAGAGATCCCGTCAGGGGTTAGCAGGGATGGGCCGGCGTTCCGGCTGCGGCTCTTCGATTCCCATCAGCGCCTGTGCGTCAAGTCGGCCAGGGCGCCCTCGACCTGGCTGACGAGGTTACGGCCGAGTCTCTGCCTCGGTGGGCACGATATCGAGCAGGACCTCGTTACGACGCAGGAACGAGGGCATGAACGGTGGATCGAAACGGGCGAAACGGGGCTCTCCCCACGCCGTGAATCCAGAGGCGGCTATCGCTCCCCGGAGCAACTCCAGATGGCGCGCATACCCGGCCTCGTCCCACCGGCCGCGATACCTCACCGCAGCGGTGAGACTCCCCGGAATGCTCCTCAGCCGCACCTGCGGGCTGGTCGGTTGTGGAGCCGTCTCGATCGTGAGGCCCGTGGGGAGCACGAAGGCAACGCGGAACGCCCCCTTCTCGCCAGGATCACCTGGCTTTCCGCCGACGGCCTCCTGAACGACAGGAGCGGTCATCGCGATCTTCGTCGACGCCTCGGCCTGCACGACAGGCGCGGTCATCGCGACCTTCTGACGAACGGAATTCTCACCGCTGATATAGGCGAACAGGTATCGGAATGCACGATTGCCGGCATCTTCGAATGGCCCTGTCGTGATGACCTCGGCGACGAGATGCTCCGGGTAGCGACGCAACTCGAAACCATCGTTATTGCCCACGACCGCATAGGGCTGTTGTTCGGTCATGCTCTCAAGCTACTCCGCGTTCAGGTCTAGCCAACGATGATGCTGGGTGTGACCTCACGAAGCTGGCAGACGGTGTCACGGATGCACTCAGCCCAGTCCTCGGAAGGCGTACCCGTGATCCATCTCTCGAAGCCGATCTTGAACACGGTCACACCCGTCTCGGCGGCAAGGGTCGCCGACGGCTCCGCAACCCCGCGCTCGCGCAGCGCCCCCGCGACGGATGCGCTCAGGGTCGAAAATTTCAGCAGTTCGCGCTCCTGGAGTGCGGGATTGGCCGAGATGATCGCGGCCCGCCGAATGGAGTGTGCACGGTCGAAGACCAGTCCGCCGACCTTGTTCATGGCCGCAATGACCACGTCGACCGGTCGCACATCTTCGGGCGTCTCGGCAATGGTCGCGAGGATGATGCGCTGGAGTTCCTGGGATCCCTGGAAGAGCACCTCCCGTTTGTCGGCGAAGTAACGGAAGAACGTGCGCTCGGTAACACCCGCTCGTTCCGCGATCTCAAGGGCCGTCGTCTGCTCGAAGCCGCGCTCCGAGTAGAGCTCCAGTGCGGCGCGCGCGAGCCGACCGTGCGCATCCGGTAGCCAGCGTCCCATGAAAGGCAGTCTACGATCTTTCGAGTTGATGTCGGTCGCTGACATTACGTGCTACTCTGACGTCAGCAACTGACATCAGTAGCCGATGCCTGGCAACCGACCGGGCGCGCGTCTCGAAGGAGAAGTCACTCATGCGTATTTTCATCACCGGCGCTTCCGGCTGGATCGGCTCTGCCGTATCCCAGGAAATCATCGCTGCCGGACACGAGGTCGTCGGCCTGGCGCGAAACGACGAGTCGTTCGCGAAGCTGCAGGCCGCCGGCGTCACTCCCCATCGCGGGAATCTCGACGATCTCGACAGCATGCGCGAGGCGGCGGCAGCAGCGGATGGCGTCATCCATCTGGCATACAAGCACGACTTTTCCGACATGGCGGGTGCCGGCGCGACCGAGCGAGCCACCATCGAGATGTTCGGGGACACCCTCGCCGGCTCGGATCGCCCGTTCCTGTTCGCGTCTGGTGTTGCGGGGCTCGCGCCTGGCAGGCTCGCAAGCGAGGACGACGCGGTTCCGTTCAGCGGGCCTGAGGCGCCGCGCGGGGGCGCAGAGGCGCTCGCGCTTTCCTATGCCGACCGCGGAATCCGCTCCGTCGCCCTCCGTTTCTCCCCGACAGTCCACGGTGAGGGCGACCACGGATTCATGCAGGTGATCTCAGGGATCGCCGGCGAAAAGGGTGTCTCCGGCTATGTCGGTGACGGTTCCAGCCGCTGGCCTGCCGTGAATCGTCTGGATGCAGCGAGGATGGTGGCACTCGCACTCGCGAAGGCGCCTGCCGGATCCCGCGTGCACGCCGTCGGCGAAGAGGGCATCTCGTCGCTCGAGATTGCCGCCGCAATCGGCGACGCTCGAGGCATCCCACTGGTGTCGATTCCCCCGGAAGATGCCGCCGCGCACTTCGGCTGGATCGGCATGTTCTTCGGCCTGGACGTTCCCACCTCGAGCGCCCGGACGCAGGACCTGCTCGGCTGGACACCGACGAACCCCGGCCTTGTCGACGATATCAAGTCCGGCTTCTACGGGTCGAGGCGTCCCGCCCAGTAGTCCCTTCGTTCGTCGGCACCTGATCGGTGAATGAACAGCAGGCAACATCGCCTCACTGAAGCGAAGCCCTCACCGGGGTTCGGCCGCTTCGATTCGCGGGGCCGCCCAGCTGGCCAAGAGTCGCAGACGCTCTGCGCTGGGTGAGCCGGGTTCCGCGGTGTAGATCATAAGAACGAATCCTGGGTCGGCGGTGATGATGAGCTCTTCATAGGCAAGAGTGAGCTCGCCGACGACGGGGTGATTGAAGCGTTTTGTGCCGGAGCCGTGGGTGCGGACGTCGTGGGCCCCCCAGAGCTGGCGGAATGTGTCGCTGCGGGTGGATAGTTCGCCGACGAGGTTCTGGAGGCCTTTGTCGTTGGGGTCGCGCCCTGCTTCGGCACGCATGATTGCGACGCACATTCCGGCGAAGAGATCCCAGTCCGGATAGAAGTCGCGTGATGCGGGGTCGAGGAATTGGAACCGGGCCAGGTTCGGTGTGCGCCCACCGTCGCCGATCAGTGGCGAGTAGAAGGCACGTCCGAGTTCGTTTGTGGCGAGAAGATCCTGGTGCTGGTCGCGCACGAATGCCACGCCGTCGGTGATCGTGCTGAGTACCCAGTGAAGACTGGGCCTGCTCACGGCGTTCTTTGTGGCGCGCCTGCGCGGACGTCCGGACAATGGGACGCCGTCTGCTGCGCGGGCGAGGTCGAAGAGGTGGGTCCGTTCCGTGTCGTCGAGGTTGAGTGCGCGGGCAAGGGCGTCGAGAACGGAGGAGGACGCCCCTCCGATCGCGCCACGTTCGAGCTTGGCGTAGTACTCGACACTGACGCCGGCGAGCGTTGCCACCTCGGTGCGACGGAGCCCCGCCACCCGCCGGTTTGCTCCGGCGGGAAGGCCCACCTGTTCCGGAGCAATTTTCGCGCGGCGGGACATGAGGAATTCGCGTACCTCGGAGTGATTGTCCATGTCGACGAGACTACGTCTCCGGCACTGGGCGCGGGGTGCCCTGCTGGTACACCCCTCGACAGAGACTCCCTCCCGGGGTACACAGCGCGTTGACTGAGGCATATGCAACAACCGGCTGTTCACGGCGGGCACGGTGTGGACCGTTGCGCACCCGTGGGCAGTAACGCATGCAACAGTCGGCGGTGAGGAGAATCTTGAACACGACCATCACGGTGCCACCACCGGCCGCCGTCGAGACGATGAAGCGTTTGCCTCTGGCAACCCTGGTTGCCTTGGCGGTCATCGGCTTCGTTCTCGTGGCGATGGAGACCATGCCGGCCGGCCTGCTTCCGGTCATCGCCGCCGGCATGGGGACCAGCGAAGGCACCGTCGGGCTATTTGTGAGCGCATACGCCCTCGGCACGGTCATCATCACGATCCCGGCCATCACCCTGACCCGGGGAATGCGCCGAAAGCCCCTGCTCCTCGGAACGATCCTCGGTCTCATCCTCGCGAACAGCGTCACCGCACTCTCCAGCGACGTGGCTCTGTCCCTGCTGTCACGGTTCGTTGCGGGGGCATTCTCAGGAATCATCTGGGGGATGCTCGCGGCCTACGGTCGAAAGATCAGCCCGCCGTCCCGCGCAGGGCTGTCCCTGGCGATCGTCTCCGGCGGGGCACCGGTCGGATTCGCCCTCGGTACACCCCTCGGATCCTGGCTTGGAACGACATTCGACTGGAGGTGGGCATTTGGCGGCCTCACCGCAGTGGCCATCATCGCCGGTGCGCTCATCGCCGCGATCGCCCCCGACGCCCACGGACAGCCGGGAAGCTCACGACTGCCCTTGGTCCGGGTGTTCCGAATCCCCGGCATCGCCATCATTCTGTCCGTCATCTTCACCTGGATGTTGGCGCACAACACGATCTACACCTATCTCTCCCCGTACCTCAGGGCGACCAGCAGCAGCCTCACCGTCGACGTTCAGCTTTTCATCTTCGGAGTCGCCTCGATCGGCGGCATCGTCATCACCGGGGCGCTGCTGGACCGCTATCCGAGACCGCTGCTGCACGGCAGCGCGGCGCTGTTCATCATGGCCGGTGTTGTCCTCCTCATCGGGCACACCTCGCCCGCGGCGATCGTCGTCGCGACCGTTCTGTGGGGAATCGCGTTCGGCGGGGTATCCGCCCAGGTCCAAGCCGCTCTCACCACAACGGGAGGCAACGACTCGGATATCGCCAACTCGTTCCTGCCGGTGGCGTTCAACCTCGCCATCTTCACCGCCGGCATTCTCGGCGCCGCCCTACTGACAGTCTTCGACGGCCTCGTCCTCACCGTCGTGATGATCGTGTTCGGCCTCACCGCGCTCCTGCTCACCGTCTACGGACGTCGCACCGCTTTCCCCGTCCGCCTCTAGGAGCGTGAGTCAGTAACGCCTATTCGGCTTTGATGCCAATGAATGCCTCCGATGTCGTCGGGTTGGGTTGGGG
>NZ_JASJXJ010000145.1:0-9857 GCF_035018685.1 Cryobacterium sp. RTC2.1 | reverse complement strand
ATCAGGGACCACACCATGAGCACAAGCGCCAGGGCGATGGAGGCGGGCGGGATCAGTCCCCACCACAGGCGCTCCCAGAGCGGTGCCTGGTGCGAGACCTCGTTCGTCGGCAGCGGGGCGACGTCGGAGCGTTCCCAGATTTCGATGCCGTTCTCGAGCGGACCGAGGTCGGTCCAGCCGCTCGCGTCGAGCAGCGGGGAGTAGAAGGCATCGTTGCTGAAGACGTATTTGAGCGAGTACCGGCCGGGCACCGCCAGGAACTGTTGCAGGCTCCCGATCCCGGGCACACCGGAGTACTTCGCGCCCTCGAGGCGCTCGATCGGCCGGGACGTCAGCTCGGGCAGCTGCCGGGCAGAGTGATAGTCGCCGTCGATGGTTCCGGCGGTCATATTGGCACCGAGCCAGGCCATCTGGTCGCCGAATCCCAGTGTGAGGTACCGCCACTGGGAGTGCTGATCCTTGTTCATGAAGGTCGTGATCGGGGTGACGTCGATCGGGGCAGGCTGGAATGCCCGGTACTGCGTGAGGTTCGCCGCGTAGAGGGTCGTGGTGAGGTGTGCGGCCAGCAGCAGGCCCGGAAGGACCACCGAGAGCGTGCGCCCGACATGCGCGAGCAGCCAGGCTCGGATCGAACCGTTCGTGACGCTCGACACGAACTGACCGACGAGCGGCAGGATGGAGATGGTCGCCCAGAACGTGAAGCGGTCGAGTGTGAGGATGTCGTACGCGCCGCCCAGGAGGATCTTGGGAAATGGCGTGGTGCCGCCGGTGCCGAGGAACGCGAGCACGCCGAGGGAGAGGGTGAGCGGCCACGCCTTGCCCGCCATGCCGCGAATCAATGCGTATGGCAGCACGAGCAGCGTCGTGCCCCAGGGGATCAGCCAGAAGACCAGGCCGGCGTTGACATTGACCAGGAAACTGTCGCGGCTGGCGTGCGGGATGGAGACCTGGGTGATCGGGTCGCTCTTGGAGTACAGCCAGTACGGAAGGACGACGCAGAGCAGGGCAGTGACCACCAGCGCCCCGAGGATCCCGGTCCGCACGAGGGAGGGCATCACCCTGCGGATCCGGCGGGCGATCAGCGGCCAGAGCAGCCGGAAGCTGAACCGCGGCGGGTGTCCGTCCTTTTCGCCGGCGAGCGGGGTGCGCACGGCGAACACCAGTGCCCCGAGCAGGACCGGCCCGAGGAAGAAGAGCGATCCGAACAGGGTCGTGACATGGTGGCAGGCCGTGGTGGCCATGATGCAGCCGACCCCGGCGAGCAGGGCCTTCCGGTTGCCGGTGCGCACCCAGGTATTCGCGAAGGGCAGCCCGTTGAGCAGGAACCCGAGCGAGAGCGTGGTGGGAAGCTGGCCGAAGACGTGCACGGTTTCAGCGATGGACGACGCCAGCACCAGGGCGATGGCCGCCCAGCCTGCTGAGGTGCGGTTGACCCAGATGCCGCTCCAGCGGTAGACCCCGATGGTGAGGTTGAGGAGGGCGAAGACCTGCACGACGACGAAGCCGGGGCGCAACCCGATGATCTTGCTCAGGGCCGCGATCATGAAGTGGCCGCCCGGCGGGTAGCTCAGGGTGGAGAACCCGGTGTACCAGCGGGTGTCCCAGCTCGAGAACCAGTCTCTGGCGTAGTGGTCGGCGAAGAAGATGTGCACGTAGGCGTCGTAGGTGCGCTGGTAACTTCCGGCGAGCAGCAAAGAGCCGTGGAACACGAGCACGAGGATGAGCGCGATGAAGAGCAGGCGGTGGCGGCGCACGAAGCCCTTGCGCGAGCGCCCGTCCGGCGCTTCTTCCGGCCGGTGCACCCTCGCCTTCTCCGCTGCCGGAACGGGGACCGGGGCCGGCTCCGTCACCAGGGTCATGGCGTCGGAGTCTCCGGCGACGAAGGACTCTGAGACGAAGGACTCTGAGACGAAGGACTCTGAGACGAAGGACTCCGGGACGAAGGACTCTGGGACGACGGACTCTGCGACGACGGGAGGGCGAGGTCGACGACGAGGCGGCGGTGGTCGCTCCCCGCGCTCGTCTGGTCGGTCACGGCGACGACCGTGACCTGTTGGCTGACGAGCACGTGGTCGAGGCGCATCAGCGGAGGAACGACGCCGTCCCAGCGTGGCCAGGTCGCCCCGAAACCGCGGCCGGACTCCACGAAGGCGTCCCGCAGCCCGGTGGTGACGAGCCGCCGCAGCGGCGCATGGTCGAGGGTCGCGTTGAAATCGCCCGCGAGGATGAGGGTGCCGGTGTCGCTTGCCGCGATCCGGGCCAGCTCGGCGTACTGTCCCCGCCAGAGCACGGTGTTCTCCGAGGTGACGGGTGCTACCGCGTGCACATCGATGATCCGTACGAGTCCTGCGGGCGTGTGGATGCGCGCCTCGAGCATCGGGGACCCGGCTACGTCGATCGGGCCGCCGTCTTCGATCGGCAGGCGGGAGAAGATCGCCGAGCCATGGTATCCGGGGAGCGCGTCGAGGATCCGTTCCGGGTAGGCCGCCCAGAGCGGCGAGGCGGCGAGCGTGGCCAGGTGTTCGGGGGTGACCTCTTCGAGCACGATCACGTCGGCATCCGTCGCGACGAGCTCGCCGGCGAGGGTGGCGAGCTCGGTGTTGTCGAGGAGGACGTTGGCGCTGACGATCCGGAGCGGAGTGGCGCCGACGGGTGCCGTGCGCGGGCCGTTCCATCCGATGGCCGGAATCAGCAGGGTGGCCTGCACGACAACGAGGGCGAGCGCAACCGTGCCGAGGGCGAGTGGCCACCTGAGGCGGGCCGGCCCGTCGGAACGTCTGCGGGCCCGCCGGGCCCGTCGCACGAGCACGATTCCCGTGCCCGCGAGCAGAGGATACGCCGGGAGGAGCAGCCACACCGTGATGCCCTGCACCCCGATCAGCAGTGGTTCGGTTTCACTGGACAGCGCCCGGATCAGGGCGCTCGCGGTCATGCCGCCTGCTGCCAGCCAGCCGAGGCCGCACGCAGTCCTGGTCAGGGCACGCGTGACGCCGCGACTCACCGGTCCCTTTGGCGCGGCAGGATCGTCGCGAGGCACTCGGAGAGCGCGCGGGAGCTGATCGGCTTGATCAGGTGCCCATCGATCACGCTCGCGAGGTCGAGTCCGACAGAGGAATGTTCCACGATGCCGGTCACGAGTACGAAGAGCGGGCGAGCCGGCGCCGGTGGCAGCGCGTTCAGCAGGTCCACACCGGTGCCGCCCGGCATCGAGAAGTCGGAGAAGATCGCCGTGAAGGTGCCAGACCGGGCGAGCGCGATCGCCGGGGCGACATCGTCGGCCTCGGTGACGTCCCAGCCCGCCCTGCGCAACATATGGGAGAGGACGAGGCGGGACACGGTTTCGTCGTCGACGACCAGGGCCGTGTTGGACAGGGATTCGGCGGTCATGGCGCGGCCTCAGTCGTCCTGCTGCTGCGGCAGCATCCGGAAGATCTGGTCGAACTGGGTGAGCCGGAACACCCGCATCGCATTGTCCGAGTCCGGACGCACGAGTACAACGTCGCCACCGTGTGCCCGGCAGGAACGCCGCTGCCAGACGAGCACGGCGAGGCCGGCACTGTCCACGAAATCGACGGCAGCGAGGTCGAACACGATCTGGGGGCATCCGGCTATGTCGGACTCGTCGAGCCGGGCGCGCAGGTCGGATGCGGCGACGGCGTCGAGTCGACCGCCGAGCGTCACAACAGTGAGTCCGGCGGCCGGCGTCGCGACGCCGACCGTGAGGCCGCTGTCCCTCGATGTGCGGACGGTGTCTGGATCGATCATGGCTGGTGCTCATTTCCGGTCTTCTGGGAGTCGGCCGGCGGGGTGCGGTTGACGCGGAGGGTCCATCGGTTCCCGGCGTCGACCCGGCGGTAGTCGAGATCGTTGACGAGTTTGCGGACCAGCATGAGGCCGTATCCGCGTTCCTGGGGAACCCCGGCCACAGGGATCCTGACCCCGGCCGGGTCGAAGGGCAGGCCGGGATCGGTCACGCAGATCTCGACGACGGAATCGGTGATTCCGGCGCTGAACCGGATCTCCGCAGCGACCGGCAGGCCGGCGTGGTCGATGATGTTCATCGCGACCTCGTGGACGGCGAGTTCCAGGCGTGCGGCGATCGCGCCGGCCTCATCGTCGGGGAGCTCGCCGAGCACCCCGTGCAGCCACGGACCGATCTTGCGGACCATCGCCGTTGTGCCCTCGATGACAAGCTCGGTCGGGTCAGCTGACGCGGTCATGAATCGCCTCCACGGCTCGGAGGATGACGAGGGTGCGGTCATCGGAGGGCGGGGTTCCATCCGCGTGTCTTTTCACGGCATCCAGAATATGGTGTCCGAGCCGCTCGGCGGACTCTCCCGGGAGCTCGGCACAGAGTTCGGCCAGACGGTCGTAGCCGAGCATCACCCCGCTGGAGTTCTCCTGTTCGGCGAGTCCGTCGGAACCGAGCACCAGTGCGTCGTTCCGCTGCAGGTCGAAGCGCACTGTCCGACCTCGTGGCTCGGGTAACACGCCGAGCGGTGGCATTGACGCCGGAATGAGCGTTATGATCCCGTCCAGGACGAGCATCACCGGGGAATGGCCGGCGTTGCACACGTGCAGGGCGCCCGTACTGGGCCGGTATGCGCCGAGGGCGACGGTGATGAACAGTCCGACATCGTCGAGATAGTCGTAGAGTTCGATGCCCATCGCGCACATCGCCCCCGCAGGATCGTCTGCGTCGTGGGTGAGGAAGGCCACCCGGGCGGCGCTGACGGCACGCGTCATCACCATCGCCGCGGGAAGACCCTTTCCGGCGACGTCGCCCACGGTGAACCACAGCACATCGCCCACCACGGCGAAGGCGAAGAAGTCCCCGCCGGCAAGGCTCGCCGGAATGGTGTCGGAGAACACCTCGACCCCGGAGAGGGTCGGCGCAGGCTGGGAGAAGACTGCCTGGGCAAGGCTTGATGCGACCTGGTGCTCGCGCTCGAAAGTGGCGCGCTTGATCTCGAGGAGATGCAGCCGGGTGAGCGCGAACTGCATGTCGGCGGCCGCAACCGCCGCCCTGACGAGGCGCAGGTCGCCCGTGGTGTAGACCGGTCCGTTCGTCCTGAGGAATGCGAGCGCGCGGATGCCCCCGCTCTGGTCGTTGAGGGGTGCGATCACAGCGTTCCCCTGGCCGACGAGTCTCGGCTCCGGGTCGTCAGTACTCTTCGTCGCCTCGCGGATGACCTCCGTGAGCTCGGGCGAGTCCGCGGACGGCCCTCCCGTGGTGTGCACCAGGCGATCGTCGACCATCGCGACGAGGTCCGACGCGGTCAGTACCCTGGCTTGGTCGAGCAGGTCGCGAAGGGCCTCGGACCTGCCGAGGGTGCTCAGGTTCACCTGGGTGAGCGCCCGAAGGGCAATCAGGTGGTCCTGGCTTGTGATCAGGGCTTCCGTGACGTCGTCCTGGGCGGAGTAGATCCCGTGGATCGCACGGCGGATGGCGTTGGCTGCGTCGATGGCGTCGGGGGCCGCGTCCCCGGAGACGGTCCAGTCGGAACCGGGCGGTCGGTGGATCTCGCCGGCCCCGGCCGCCACAAGTAAGCGTTCGAGAGCGGCGTCGGCGAGGTCGCTCTCGATCAGGTGGGTTTCGGGGGAAGCGGGGGTCATGATGCGGTCGTGGTCGGGTCCGTCCGGGACTCCAGGGTGAAGACCTGCTGGAGTTCGGTCAGTTCGAGGATGATCCGGACAGGGTCGGAGACGTTCACGAGGATGACTTCGCCGCCGATTGCCTTGGCAGCCTTCTGCGAGCGCAACAGTTCGGCGAGGGCGCTCGAGTCGACGAACACGACGTTCGAGAGGTCGAGTCGCAGGGTCGCGTTCTCCGGTCGGATCAGGAGGTCGACGACGTTGCGGAAGTCCGCGGTCTCGTGGGCGTCGAAACGGCCGGCAAGGCTGACTGTCGTGTGGCCGATTCCGGATTCGGTGCGTATTCTCATCGTGATTTCCTATTTGATCGATGCGACGGATGCGGGGGACGAGGCTCGCGAGACCGGTGAATGGCCGGTGACGGTGTACCCGCCGCGCAGGTCGTGGACCTTGATCTTGACGAGGTCGGCGACGAACTGCAGGCTCACCTTGGCGGCGTCGACCGTGGAACCGGGCGCGTCGATCCATTCGACGGGGACTTCGGCCGTGGTCAGCCCAAGACGCCCGGCGAGGTAGATCACCTCGAGATCGAAGGAGAACCCATCGACGACCTGGAGGGTGAACAGCGACCGGGCCGCCGGGGCGGTGAAGAGCTTGAAGCCGCACTGCGTGTCCGCGATCTCGATACCGAACCCGACGGACACCATCACGTGCAGGCCCCGGCTCAGGACCTTCCGCAGGGCGCTCTTTCCGCTCACCGCCGCGCCGGCGGCTGCCCGCGAGCCGACGACGACGTCGTAGCCGGCATCGATCTTCGCCATGAGGTGGTCGAATTGCTCGATCGGCGTTGACTGGTCCGCGTCCGCGAACAGGATGAATTCACCGCGGGCCGCGAGCATTCCCCTGCGGACGGCGTCGCCCTTTCCGGTGTTCTTGGCGGCGACGAGCACGGTCATGTTCGGAAAGCGCAGGTCCTGCAGGAGGGAGACTGTCGTGTCCGTGGAGCCGTCGTCGGCGATGATCAACTCCCAGGGCTCGCCCCTCGAACACATGTGGGTGGCGATTGCACCGACAGTCGGCAGGATTCGCCACTCCTCGTTGTATGCCGGAATGACGACCGAGACGCGCGGCGGCACAGTCGACTTCTCGGTGACCCACTTGCGATAGGCCTGGTAGGTGCCGGTTTCCGCGGTCATCGGGGCAACCCTTCTTCGGTGGGAATGTGGGGGGAAGATCTGGTGAGGAGGTGCCGGGCGGCCATCACGCCGAGCAGGAGCACCATCGCCACGAATTGCACGATGATCAGTTGCGCGGTCGACTCGTGCCAGACAAGCAGCAGCACGAGCTGCACGACGGATGCTCCGAACAGCAGCCAGGACTGGGTGTTGCGTCCCTGCGACAACTCGTGGCTGGCTACGAGGTTTGCAACGGCGAAGAGGGTCGTCATCCCCGCGTATGCGGCGAGGGGCGCCGAGAGGTCGCCGTAGGCCGGGCCGAGGATGAAGCCCAGCACGGGACCGCCCAGGACCAGCGCGCCCAGTGTGCACGCGGCACCGATCCCGGCGACGGCCGCTATGCCGCCGGTCAGCAGGGAGCCGGTGTCACCGCCGCTCGCGTGCCGTCGAGCCACGACAGGGAACACGACGGTCGCGACCGACCACGCCAGGAAGAACACCGCCCGCCCGACGAGAGCGATCGCGGCGTAGATCCCCGCGGCATCCGGGGAGAAGAATGCCTTTGCGACGAGCACGTCGCTGTTGTTGGCGATGATCTGGCCGATCAGGAGTACCGACACCAGGGCGGCGTAGCTGCGCACCGTGACCAGGTCGGGGGCGGTACCCGTGAGCCCTGGTCCGGTCCTGGCGAGCAGCTTCACGGCGAGCCAGGTGGCGACGAACGACGCCGTGAGACCGATGGTCGCGCCGTTGACACCGAAGCCGAGTGCGACGAGGGCCACACCGCAGCCGAGACGCACAACCATCTCCACCACGAAGGACGTGGCGAGACCGGGGAAGCGCAGCCGGCCCTGCATGACACCACGACCGACGGACTGCACGAGGTAGAACGGCATTCCGGCGCCGAGGATGACGAATGGCCAGAACGACGCGGTGTGGAAGACCTGCGACCAGAGGGTGCTGCCTCCGGCGAGGATCGCCCCGGTCAGGATGCCGGCACCGAGCGCATAACCGCGCAGGGTGCGGGCGAGCCGGTCGGAGCGGGCCGGATCACCGGACTCGTCATAGATTCCGACGAAGCGGGCCGCCACGAGCTGCAGGCAGAGCGCGATCGAGGTGATCGTGAGCATGAGCGTCACCATCAGGTTGGCATCCGAGAACTCGGCGGGGGTCAGTACCCGGCCGAGGAACAGGTTGAGCACGTAGTTCCCGGCATTGGCCACGATCATGGCCACGGCAAGAGCGGTACCGCCGCCCACCAGGGAGGGAGTCCGTGAGGAAGGTTCCGCCGTCATCGCATGGCCCGCCTGTCGAGCAGCCGCTGGATGTGGATCAGGTGCCAGTGCACGACCTCGGACATCGGGATGCCCGAGGCGGCCGCGAAGTTGCGGCGGCCGAGGGACACCCGCTGTTCGGGGTGGTCGAGCACCTCGGCCAGGGCGTCGGCGAGGCTGGTCGCGTCACCCGGTTCGAAGTAGACGCCGAGGAAGCCCTCTTCTTCGATGATGTCGATCAGGTCGCCGATGCGGGGCAGCACGGCGGCACGACCATACTCCCCGGCCTGGTGCAGCACACCCGAACTCCCGGTCGTCGACGTGTACGGGAAGGCGACGACGGTCGCGGCGGAGAAGAGCGGCGCCACCTCCTCCTCGGCGACATAGCCCGTGAAGACGAGGTCAGGCAGATCGGAGAACCGTTCGGCGACCGACTGCATGTAGCCGGCGGAATTCGGGCTGTCCGTACCCGCGAGCACCAACTCGAGGTCGTCGTACCCGCGGTCGAGGAGCTCCTGGTATGCCTCGACGAGCACGTCGACGGTCTTGTACGTGCCCCATTTGCCGAACGCGAGGATGCGCCGGCGTCCGTCCGGTATGCCGAAAGACGGGAATGCGACCTCCTCGAAGCTTCCGTGCGGTGCGAGGAGCGCGTTCGTCGCGCCGTAGCTCTCCTGCAGGTATTCCACATAGCGCGGGATGGTCAGCGCCACGAGGTCGGCGCGGAGCAGGGCGCGGGTGAGGATGCGTCCGGCGAACTTCATCAGGCGCGCCGTCGTCGCGGAGCCGGCGAAGCCGGCATCCTGCATGTCGACGTTGTCCGCGAGGTTGTGCAGCACGACGACGGTCGGTACCCGGAACAACCGCAGCACGGCCGGGATCAGCAGCCCGAGTGCCCCGGGGATGCGTTTGTCCCCGAAGGTGGCGAACTGGAGGTTGAAGAGCACGGCGTCCGGGCGTGTGCGCCGGATCGCCCGGGTGAGTCGCACGATATTCGTGACGCTGTTGAAGGTCCAGCTCGGATAAGTCGTCACGCCGTCGAGGGGGGCCGGACTGCCGGCATCCGTCACGTCGGCGTACAGCAGCACCTCGCCGACCTCGGCCTGCCGGGCGAGGTGTTTGACGAGGTGGAAGCCGAACTCGTTCAGGCTGTTGCGGCCCGGGGGAAAGGCCGTGACGACACCGACCCGCAGTTTCCCGCTCATCGGGCCGGGACCAGGTCCGACGGCGTCAGAGCGTATGGGCTCATGCGTACCCCCTGTGGATCGTGAAAACCGGAACGGCGCTCGCCGACGGTTGTGTTGCACTCAATTGCCTGCCCAACGAGCTCGGAACCGAGCACATCTCGTGGTGAAACCGGGCAGTCCACCTGACTTACTCCTGTGTTCGCGCGGTGTCTTCGGGGGTACCGTGCAGACACAGTATGACGTATCCTCAGGGGGAATTGTATGCAAATCTGGTCGATCCGGAATGTGCACATACCTACCCGTTTCCTCGTTCGACCAAGAAGAGAGGCCCCAGACATGGGACCTGACCGCACCGGCTCCGACCCGTCGCACTCGTCGCCGCGCGACGCGTTCGTGATGCCTCGGCTGATGCTTGTTGCCTTCGTCGTGGTGGGCCTGGGGATCGCCGCCTATGCCTGGGCCACCGTGGCCACCGACGTGGCGGAACGTCCGGTCTGGGTCGACTACACGTACTACCTCGGACTCGAATTCGCGGTGGCGGGCCTCGTCCTGGCGCGCGTCATTCTCGTGAAGTCCGAACGACTCGCCTGGGCCTTGCTCGGCGCGGCGCGGGTGTGCCTAGCCCC
>NZ_JASJXJ010000144.1:0-10053 GCF_035018685.1 Cryobacterium sp. RTC2.1 | reverse complement strand
GGGGGGGGGGGGCCCCCCCCACGTCTACCGCATGGACTTCAGCCAGATGATCGCGGCCCACATCGCCTCGGGGGCACAGGCGACGGTCGCTGCGATCCGCCAGCCGATCGGCCTCGCCGACCAGTTCGGCGTCATCGAGGTCGACGGGGCCACTCCGGACCACATCCGGGAGTTCCGCGAGAAGCCGAAGGACGCGATCGGCCTCGCCGACGCGCCGCACGAGGTGTTCGCCTCGATGGGCAACTACGTCTTCAACGCCGACGCCCTGATCGAGGCCGTGCTGCGTGACGGAGAACGCACCGACTCGAGCCACGACATGGGCGGGGACATCATTCCCGACTTCGTGTCCCGCGGCGAAGCCGGTGTCTACGACCTCCAGCGCAACGAGGTACCGGGCTCCACCGATCGCGACCGGTACTACTGGCGCGATGTGGGAACCATCGACTCCTTCTTCGAGGCACACCAGGACCTGATCAGCGCGCTCCCGGTCTTCAACCTCTACAACCAGAAGTGGCCGATCTTCAGCCAGCAGCTCAACTCGCCGCCGGCCAAGTTCGTCCGTGACGGGCGTGGTTCGCTCGGCACGATGATCGACTCGATCGTGTCCCTCGGCTGCGTCATCTCCGGCGCCCACATCGAGCGCAGTGTGCTCGGGCCGTGGGTGGCCATCGATTCCGGCGCCCACATCGCGGACTCGATTCTCTTCGACCGGGTGCAGATCCTGCCCGGCGCGACCGTCCGTCGGGCCATCCTCGACAAGAACGTCGTCGTCGCCGCCGGAGCCTCCGTCGGTGTCGACAGGGACCGTGACCTCGCGCGCGGCTTCAGCGTCACCGAGTCCGGCATCACCGTCGTCGGCAAGGGCGTGCACGTACACCCGTGACCCGTCCCACTCGTTTCCTTGTCGTCCTCGATTCCGATTCCACCCTGATTGAAAACGAAGTGATCGAGCTCCTGGCGGATGCTGCGGGCTCGCTCGAACTCGTCGCTGCGGTGACCGAGCAGGCCATGCGCGGTGAGATCGACTTCGCCGAGAGCCTCCGTGCCCGGGTGAAGACCCTCGCCGGGCTGCCGGAGAGCGTCTTCACCGACGTCGGGCTCCTGGTGCGCCCGACTCCGGGCGTGCACGAGCTCATCGCCGGACTGCATGCCCACGGCAGCAGAATCGGGGTCGTCTCCGGCGGTTTCCACGAAGTGCTCGATCCGCTCGCGGAGAGCCTCGGCATCGACCACTGGCGAGCCAACCGGCTCGAAGTCGTCGGCGGCCACCTCACCGGCAACCTCGTCGGGCCGATCATCGACGCAACCGCGAAGGCGGATACCCTCCAGGAGTGGGCGGCGGAACTCGGCGTCGCGCTCCCCCAGACCGTCGCCGTCGGCGACGGAGCGAACGACCTGAAGATGATGCACGTCGCGGGTCTCGGCATCGCGTTCAACGCGAAGCCTCTCGTGCGGGCACAGGCGGATGTCGCGATCGACATCTGCGACCTCAGCCAGGTCCTGCCCATCCTCGGCCTCCGCGGCTAGCACTTCCACTACAGGCGCCGCCGTGTCCGGTGGACTCTAGTCGCGTCTGGGTGGTCCGGTGAGGACCTGGTGGGCGCGGTGCCTGTTCGGTGGCCGCCAGAGTCGTTGCGGATCGATCAACCCAGGGGCCCGCACTTGCGGTGAGCCCTTCACCATGCGGATCTCCCACCCGGAGGTATCGATGCTGTGGTGATGGAACCAGCAGAGTAAGACCCCGTTGTCGACGGTCGTCGGGCCGTCCTTCGCCCAGGGCTTCACATGGTGCACTTCGGCCCAGTGCGCCGGGGCCTTGCACCCGGGGATGATGCAGCCGCCGTCCCGGGCGGTGATCGCCCGGCGCTGGGCCCGGTTGAAGTACCGTCGTTCCGGCCCGAGCTTGAGCACTTCGTTGTTCGCCCCGAAGAGGACCCCTTGGAAGCCGCCGTCACAGATGCGCTGATGCACCGTCTTCAAAGACACGGGGGCTTCGACCCCGTCGATCCACCCGACCCCGACCCCGGAGGCGAGGTCGGCGGCGTTCACGTGCACCATCACCGTCGGTGCCGACCCGCCCATCGACGGGGTGTCCGTGTCGCGGGCAGCGTGTTCGAACAACGCCCGGAGGATGTCGGCGCGTTTCTCCCCACTCGTGCGGGTATCCGCCCGCCGCTCCCGGAGCTCTGCCTCGATCACGTCCAGATCCGGGCCCGTGTCGGCGTCGGTACCCGCTGATTCGGCGCCGGGAATCATCTGCCCCGAATCCATCAGCGCCTGCTCCTCGGCGGTGGGGAACGCGGGCCTCGCATGGAAGCTCAGGAAGGCGTCGAAGAGGGTGTTCATCACCCCGAACAGTTCCGGCGTCACCCCACCCTTCACCGGATACAACCCGTTCTTGAGTTGTCCGAAGCCGATGTTGGACTTCGCCTCGAACAGGTCCTCGGTCGGGAGGACCCCGTCGGGGTCCAGGGCCGCCTGCCACTGCGCGACCATGCCCCGGATCAGGTCCGTGGTCACCGGGACACCGGCCCCGGCCAGGTCCTCGGTCTCCGGGGTGATCAGGCCCGCCGCCGTGGCGACCAGGGCCCGCTCCGCCGTCAACAGGTCATCCGGCGCCACCCGGTGACTGATCACCTGCAGCCCGGCCACGATCAACTCCGCCGTCTCCACCCCGATCTCCCCCGCTGCCAGGGCGGCCCCGACGGTCGGGAACAAGGGCGGCAACCAGCTGCTCCCGCCGCACGGCCGCGGCAACACCGCGTCGCCAAGCTTCGTGCGCCGCTTCACCTCCCGGGCCGAAACCCGCGTCACCCGGGTGAGGACATCCCACGGGCCCGTGCAGCCCATCCGCCAGGCCAGACCTTCGCGGCCGAGGACCCGGGCCCGCCGGTCCACATCCGTCGCCGTGCTCACCCGGGCCGCATCAACCGTCCGACCGATCGCCTCCACGGCGCTCAGCGCCGTCACCGCTTCTGTGTCGCTGAGTAGCCCGACCGGGATCGCGGCCAGGGCCTCTGCGAGAACCGCCTGCGCCTCCACGAGCCGGGCGACAGCATCCGCATGCACCGACGGCACCGAGCCGGCCAACCCCTCAGCGCCCTCGAACCCCTCGGCAACCGCGACCGGATGGGCCGACTTGACGCCTGCGATGGGCTGATCACCCGCGGCCACTGAATCGTGGGCCTGCGGGGTGTGTGACTGGGGATCGGAAGCTCCTGCCATGCCCCGATTCTACCCCGAATCGAATACGAATTCGAGACTTACTCAGTTAATTAAATGACTTACTTATTCAGAAATCAAATTTGATCACGACCACATCGCCGCGCGCGCAACGTCCTCCCGCCTGCGTGTCGGCCGCCGCCTCTGTGTCACGGCGAACATTCTGAGGACTATGCCGTGCCCTACCGACGCACAGCGCTGAGGTCGACGATGTGTACGGTTACCCCGGCGTCTGCGATCAACTGAAGCGCGGCGGGGTCCGCATCGGAATCTGTGACGAAATCGTCGATCTCGCTCAGGTCGGCCATCTTCGCGAGGGTGACCTGTCCGACTTTCGAACCGTCGGCAACGACGATCACACGCTGGGCGTTGGCAACCATGGCGTGATTGGTGCGCGCTTCGGTTTCATCGTGGGTCGTCACACCCCCTGACACGCTGATGCCGTCGGTGCCCAGAACGGCAGTGCCCACGTTGATCGCTTTGAACGTGTTCTCGGACAGCGAGCCGACCGCCTCGAAGGAGCTCTGCCGAACGACGCCTCCCGTCATGATCACCTTGAGCTTCGGGCGTGCCGCGCACTCCAGCGCAATAGTGAGCGAATTCGTCACAATGGTCAGTCCTGACCGATTACTGAGCGCCCTGGCGACCTCGGCCGTCGTGGTCCCCCCACTCAGGGCTATCGCATACGGTCCAGCGGGGATCATTTCCACCGCACGACGCGCGATCAGCTGCTTGGCCTCACGGAACTGGGTATTCCGGAGCCGAACGGGAATTTCGCTGCGGGCGTCCAGGGCACGGGCCCCACCATGCGTCCGCACGAGCAGCCCCTGTTCGTCCAGGTCCGCCAGATCGCGCCGCAGGGTCGCCGCCGAAATACCGAGGGCCTCCGCGAGCGCGGACTGCGACATGCTCGTCTGTTCATGGAGGAGCGACAGCACGAGGCGCATCCGCTCGGAGCGCTTGCCCGAGACCGCACGAGGAGTGGATGAGTACGAGCCGTTCTGGAGCATGAGACGCCTTACCGAAATTGAAACGCGCAGTATTTCTGTCCACTTTAGCAGGAAAATTGCGCGCTCCGCGCACTCTGGCGCAGGATCAAGCCATGGCCATCGTGATGGTGCAGTGCACGGATGGTGTCGAGCCGACATCGCCCGAATCGCACTCCATCACTGCCGGGAGGAGCTCGTCATCTTGCTCGCCACAACTCGCGATCTCATCGACCACTTCGGCGCAGGCAACCGTGCCGTTCTCGCCTTCAACGTGATCACCCTCGAGCACGCCGAAGCCATCGCGATCGGAGTGGAGCGCGCCAATACCGGCGCGATTCTCCAGGTGAGCGAGAACGCGATCCGGTTCCACAACGGCAGGATCTCGCCGATCATCGCGGCCTGCGCGAAGATCGCCGCCGAGTCCTCCGCGCCCATCTCCATTCATCTCGACCATTTCCAGGACCTTGCGCTCACCGAACACGCCATCGATCTGGCGAACGATCTCGGCGTGAGCTCGATCATGGTCGATGCCGCTCATCTCCCCCACGACCAGAACGTTCGCCAGACCCGCGAACTGGCTCGGCGCGCCCACGCCCGCGGCCTCTGGGTCGAGGCTGAGCTGGGCGAAATCGGCGGCAAAGACGGCGCACACTCTCCGCTCGCACGCACCCAGCCCGATGAGGCGCGTGACTTCGTCGCGCAAACCACCGTTGACGGGCTCGCCGTTGCGGTCGGCAGTTCACACGCGATGACGTCACAGGTTGCCGAGCTCGACCTCGCGCTCATCGCCCAACTTGCCGGAATCGTGCCCGTCCCCCTCGTTCTCCACGGCTCCTCCGGCGTCAGCGACACGACGCTCGTCGCGGCCATCGCCGCCGGAATGCGCAAGATCAACGTCGGAACGGCACTGAACATCGCATTCACGGGCGGCGTCCGGCGGTTCCTGGCCACCAACCCGGATGTCACCGATCCGCGCACGTACATTCGCGACGGCTGCGAGTCCATCTCCCGCACCGTCACACACCTGTGCACCGTGCTCGACGCGGCAGCGGCGCACAACCCCACCACCTCGGATTCAGCCCTCCTCACCGGGCTGGGTACCCGCTGACCCATCCACCCCCGAGACCCATCGATCGAACCACCCCGCCCCGAACAACGGGACGCCCGTGGGACTGCAAAGGAGCACAATGGTTAATCAACTCTGGAACACGGTACGTCGGCATAAGGCGGGTGAAACCGTCGGAATCTATTCAGTATGCTCGGCGCACCCGACCGTGCTCGAGGCTGCCCTCCGCCAGGCGGATGCCGACGGAACCTACGTTCTCATCGAGGCCACATCCAACCAGGTCGACCAGTTCGGCGGGTACACCGGCATGCGTCCGGCCGACTTCCGTGATCTGGTCTACTCGATCGCCGACAGGGTCGGCTTCGCCAGGGACCGCCTTGTCCTCGGTGGCGACCACCTCGGTCCCAACCGATGGCAGAACCTCAGCGCTGACGAGGCCATGGCGAATGCCGACGCCCTCGTCACGGCATACGTCGAAGCCGGCTATACCAAGATCCACCTGGACTGCAGCATGTCCTGCGCCGGGGATCCCGTGCCGGTCGGCGACGACCTCGCGGCCGATCGCTCAGCACGGCTGTTGCGGGTTGCCGAGGATACAGCCACGCGCGCCGGTCTCCCGAGCGACATCCTGTACGTGATCGGCACAGAGGTCCCGGTACCGGGAGGCGCGCACGAGACCCTCGGCACCCTGACTGCGACATCCGCCGTGGCGGCACGAGCGACCCTCGACCGACACCGCGCCGCATTCGAGAAGGTCGGCCTCACCGACATCTGGCCACGCATCATCGCGCTCGTCGTGCAGCCCGCCGTGGAATTCGACCACCTGCAGGTCATCGACTACCACCGCGAAGGGACCGTGCAGCTGCGGACCGTCCTGAACGACGAGCCGGGACTGGTGTTCGAGGCCCACTCCACCGACTACCAGGAGACGGGCCGGCTCGCCGAACTCGTCGAAGACCACTGGGCGATCCTCAAGGTCGGACCCGGACTGACGTTCGCGATGCGGGAAGCCCTCTTCGCCCTCGCGAAGATCGAAGACGAGCTCGTGCCGGTCGCGGATCGCTCCGCACTCGTCGAGGTCATCGAACGGCGGATGCTCGCCCGTCCGGACTATTGGGCGGGTTACTACGAGGGCACGGCCCAGCAGCAGCGCCTTGCCCGCCGGTTCAGCTACAGCGACCGGCTGCGCTACTACTGGCCGGACCCGGAGATCGAAGCCGCCGAGAACCGCCTCTACGACAACCTCTCCGCCCTGCAGATCCCGCTTCCCCTGATCAGCCAGTTCCTTCCCGAGCAATACGCCAGGGTGCGGGCCGGGAGCCTTGCTCCCGAACCGCGCGAGCTCGTCGTGGACAAGATCCGCGACGCCCTGCGCCCATATGCCTTCGCCTGTTTCCCGACGGTCCGCGACCGTTCCACGACAACCACCACCATCCAGGGAGCACTCCTTGTCTAACCCCACCGCCACATCCACCCCAGCCGCATCGGCGACCATCGGCCACGCCGCAGGCCCCGGGTCTGAAGCCACCGTCCGCGAGATCGCCCAGCAACCGGATGTCTGGCGCGAGGCCTCGGCGAACATCGCCTCCCAGCGCACCGACATCGATGCCTTCCTCGCACCCCTCCTCTCCCAATCCGACTTGCGCATCGTTCTCACGGGAGCAGGGACATCCGCCTTCGTCGGCGACATCGCGGCACCGGCACTGTCGCGACTCCTCGGCCGCCGCGTTGACGCCGTGGCCACGACGGACATCGTCTCGAATCCCCGGGAGAGCTTCGCCGAAGACGTTCCCACCCTGCTCGTCTCCTTCGCCCGCTCGGGCAACAGCCCGGAGAGCAGCGCCGCAACGGTCCTCGCCGACCAGGTGCTCACCGACGTCAGCCACCTGATTCTGACCTGCAACGAAGACGGGAACCTCTTCACGGACCATCAGGGACGCGCACACTCGAAGGTCGTGCTGATGCCGCGTCGCTCCAACGACGAAGGCTTCGCAATGACGTCGAGCTTCACGTCGATGCTCCTGTCAAGTCTCCTGATTCTCGGCGGCGCGAACGACGACGCCGTTGCCGCCCTTTCCACGGCCGCAACGCAGATCATCGACTGCCGCCAGCCCGAGATCCGCGCACTGGCAGAGGCCGGCTACGAACGCATCGTCTACATCGGCAGCGGGCCACTGACCGGCCTCGCCCGCGAATCAGCCCTCAAGGTCCTCGAACTGACGGCCGGTGCGATTGTCACCTACTACGACTCGTCCCTCGGCTTCCGCCACGGCCCCAAGGCCGTCCTCGATGAGACCACGCTCGCCCTGGTCTACGTGTCTTCCGACCCCTATACCCGCGAGTATGACCTCGACATCATCGCCGAACTGCGCACAGCGCTCAGCCCCGAACGCGTCGTCGCGATCTCCTCCCTGCCACTGCCGGCAGCCGACGGCCATTCGTGGATCCTCTCGGACCTCGCGGGCCTGGATGACGCGTTCCTGGCCGTCGGCTACATCGTCATCGCGCAGCTTCTGGGGCTCTCGTTCTCCCTCACGCTCGGCGCCACCCCCGACAACCCGTTCCCGGGCGGAACTGTCAACCGCGTCGTCAAGGGCGTGCACATCCACCCGCTGTCCGCGGCCGCGGGCACCCTCACGAACGCGAGCTGAGAGCCATGTCATTCTTCCTCGGGGTTGACGGCGGCGGCTCAAAAACCGCCTTCGTCCTCCTCAACGACTCCGGAGACATCGTCGCGGAAACACAGACACCGAGTTGCTATTACTTCAGCGAGGGCATCGAGCTCGTCGGCCGAATCCTCGCCCAGGGCATCGGCACGATCGCCGCCCAGGCCGGACTCGAGACGAAGGACATTGACCAGGCCTTCTTCGGGCTCCCGGGATACGGCGAGGTCAGCTCTGATATCGAACGGCTGAACGCCGTGCCCCGCGCGGTGCTCGGGCACGACCGCTACACGTGCGACAACGACATGGTGTGCGGCTGGGCCGGATCCCTCGGTGCCGTCGACGGGATCAACGTGATCAGCGGAACCGGCTCGATGACCTACGGAGAACGTGCAGGCCATGGCCACCGGGTCGGCGGCTGGAGCGAGCTCTTCGGCGACGAAGGCTCCGCATACTGGATCGCGATCCGCGGCCTCAACGCCTTCACCCGGATGAGCGACGGCAGGCTCCCCCGCGGCCCCCTCTACGACGTCGTCAAGGCCCGTGCCGACGTGAACAGCGATCTCGACCTGATCGACGTCGTCGTGAATCAGTGGAAGGGACAGCGAGGGGCGATCGCCGACCTCTCCAAAACCGTCGTCGAAGCCGCCGCCCAGGGCGACCTCATCGCCGCGCAGATCCTCACGGATGCCTGCGCCGAGCTGGCCAGGATCGTCGACACGACGCGCACGGAGCTCGGTTTCGGCGACGACGACACGGTCCCCGTGTCCTATTCGGGAGGCATGTTCACGGCCGCCGCCGTCCGCAGCGGATTCGAAGAGGCGCTTTCGGCACTGCCGCCGAAATACGAGTTACGCACTCCGCTGTTCGGCCCCGCCGTCGGCGCAGCGCTCTACGCCGCGAAGAAGGCGGGCACCCCGCTGTCCGAAGCCGCGCTGGCGCAACTCCGGTCCCACTGACCTCACCCGCACCACGCACCACGCACTACGCACTACGCACCACGCACCACGCACCACGCACCACGCACCACCACGCACGTCCCCCTGAGTAAGTCCAAGCAAGTAACAGATGTCAACGAGGAGATCATTGTGAAGAAAACGCAGAGTTGGATATTTTACGCAGCACTATTGGTGCTGTTCTGGGGAGTCTGGGGCGCATTCTCGTCCCTCCCCATCACCCTCTACGGGTACCCGGATGAAATGGTCTACGTGATCTGGGCCGTCGTGATGATCATCCCGGCAGTCTTCGCGCTCCGCGGCAAGACGTTCGACCGCCGCCCGAAGGCCGCCATGTACGGTCTCCTCATCGGCCTGACCGGGGCCGGCGGCCAGCTGCTCCTGTTCAACGCCCTGTCGTCCGGTCCCGCATACCTGATCTTCCCGATCATCTCCATTTCGCCGGCCATCACCGTTCTCATGGCCGTGGCGTTCCTCCGGGAGCGCCTGCCCAAGGTCGCCGTCATCGGCTTGGTCGCGGCACTGGCCGCCATCGTGCTCTTCAGCGTCGCCGGCGGCTCAGGGGACGCTACATCCGGTCCTTGGCTGGTTATCGCCATCTTCGTCTGCATTGCGTGGGGCGTGCAGGCCTTCTTCATGCGGAAGGCGGCGACCATCGGAGTGAACGACGCGACGACCTTCGCCTGGATGGCCATCAGCGGCCTGATCCTCACTCCGTTTGCGATCATGGCGATGGGCGGCCTCCCGCTCGACGTCCCCTGGCAGGCGCCCGCATTGACCGCCGCCACCCAGCTCCTCAATGCGGTCGGCGCGTTGTTCCTCGTCATGGCACTGAGCCGAGGCAAGGCATCCATCGTGGCGCCCACGACGAACGCCCTCGCCCCCGTTCTCACGATCGTGGTGTCGCTCGTCGTCTACCAGACGCTGCCGACCATTTTCGGAACGATCGCGATTGTCCTGGCGCTCGTCGGCTCGACCCTCATGGTCTACAGCGACGAACGACGTGGGGAGGCACTGCCGCCCGCGCTGCCCGATAACGAGGACAGCGCGCCGAAGAAGACCCACGAGCCCGCAGACACCGCGGGGTAGCAGGCACAGCGGGTTAGCCGGCACGGTCACTGCCAGCTCGGCACCGGCCCGCCCGCACGCTTCTCGAT
>NZ_JASJXJ010000143.1:0-10150 GCF_035018685.1 Cryobacterium sp. RTC2.1 | reverse complement strand
ACACGGGGGAGATCTGGGATGAGGACCCGGATCAGGAACTCACCCGGTGAGCCCCATCGTCAGAGCCAGTCGGCGTCGTGCGGGCTCGTGACCGAGCGTGCACCGAACTCGCCCGTCAAGAGCTGGTAGCCCGCCCCGGCCGCGTACGACGCCGACCCGGGAACGGCACCGAGCGGACGGCCCAACTCGACCGCGCGCTCCGCCGCACCGAGTGCATCAGACGAAACGCTCGCTTCGACGACGACGGTCTTCGACGCCAGAGCGGCCATCAGTTGCCCGCGCCGAGCGAACTGCCACCAAATCGGCGTCGCCCCCGGCGGCACCGCACTAACGACAGCGCCGTTCTCGGCAACGTCGTCCAGGAGAACGCCGCGGTCTGCCGGGAAACGCGTGTTCACCCGGCCCGCAAGAACCCCGATCGGGTGCCCGCCGGACGCAACTGCGGAGGCCAGGGCGGCGTGGTCGATGCCGCGGGCGGCACCGGACACGATCGCATACCCGCGGGCCCCGAGCCCGGACGCCAGATCGATCGCCATGTGACGCCCGTACCCGGTCGAATCCTGATCCCCGGTCACCAGAACGCTTCGCATCGAGAGCACCGCAGGGTCCCCGCGCACCCACAGGATCAGCGGCGCCGCGAGGCGGAGGTCCTCGAGCTGGGCCGGCCAGTCCCGGTGAGACGGGGTAAGCACGTGGTACCCGGACTCGGCAGTGGTTCGGATGGTCTCGGCGGCGCCCTCATGTTCAAAGCGCGCCCGGAGCTGCGCGCGCAGCCCGGCGATGCCGAAGCCAACCAGCGTACTGTCGGGCCCGTCCAGGAGTAGCGCGAGCGCGGCCTCGGCCCCGAGAGCAGCAACGAGGGCGCCCACGCGGGGGTCACCGGGATCGGCCAGGGCAGCCCAGACGATCCTGGCAACCGTGTCCCGGGACAGGGAAGTACTGGCTGTGGTGCTGAGTGTCTCGACAACGCTGGTGTACGTCATGATCTCGCTCCCTCTACTCAACCGACAATTTTGTTTGCCTTCCGGCGAGAGAATCGATAGCGAGCGAGAGAGCCGGAGTGCCCAGAATTTCGGGCGAAATAAGGGAGCCTGCGACCGCGCCCGAAAATCTGGGAACGCAGGATCGAAGCGAGCTACGATCGGCAGCCGAAAGGTAAACAAAACAAGAAAAACCCGGCCGCGCAGCGGCTCCGCTCAAACAATCAGAGCGGCCGCGGCCGCTTCCCAACAGGCCCCTGATCTTTGGTCCCTCGCCCGTGAAATCCTGCATCCCAAGTCCGGACGGACCGTACTTGGGATGAAGCTCGGAGGGCATCCCGTAGCGAATTTGTGTACAACTCCGAGCAACCATGCGCGCCGGTCGGAAAATATTTGGCCGATCGGAGAGAGAGTCCTACCCAATGTCGGAGGTGAGGTTTACTCTCACCCTGAGGTTAGACGACGCCATGGATGAGGGATCATGTCGCAACTGCACCGCACCACCCACCAAACACCACCCACGCATGCCTGGGCCACGGACCCGGTCAGAGTCGGCCCAATGGAACGCACGCCTCGCCGCCTCGGCCGGACAGCGTACACAGCTACGAACCCGACGGCGACCGTCAGTGAAGGCGGGCCCGCGCGTGGATAATGCTGACGAACTCACGCCGACCGAGGCCGCTGCTCCGACGCCGACCGTCTTCGCTGGCGCCAGCCGGGCGCATCAGTATGTGGAAACCCTCCCGCCGGAGCCGACACCACCCGCACCTGTGACTGAGGTCGAGTGGCGGGATCAGGCTGCTGGGCTGGGTCCCGAGCCGTTCGCAAGTGCCGCGGTGGAGACCCGACCGGTCGGCCCGGGGGCCAGCGGGATGCTTCGTGAACCACTCGAGGACCTCGGCGTTGTCGCCACAACACCTCCGCCGAAGCGGGCAACCCGAGGGCTCCGCGGGATACTCGCCCGGCTTGGCTTCCACCCAGAGCCCGGGCGTGCGGAGCAACGCGACCTGCAGCTGGCCGAACAACTCCGCCGCGACGAAGAAACAATCCGGCAAGCCACCTGGACCCGCGCCGTGAGCGTCCTCGTCGCCAACCAGAAAGGCGGCGTCGGAAAGACCCCGACCGCGATCATCACCGGCGGTGTCCTCGCCGCCGTCCGCGGCGGCTCCGTCTGCATCATGGAAGTCTCCGACGACCCCGGCGCTCTGATGTTCCGCGCCGAAGGAAACCCCAGCCGCGGTATCGGCGAACTCGTCCGCGACATCACGACGATCGGCAGCGCCGGACAACTGGCCGGCTACACCGCCCCGCAAACCTCCTTCGCCTCTGTGATCGGCACCGTCGGACCACGCCCACGCCTCACCGCGGACGACGTCACCGCCGTCGCCGCAGTCGTCGACCAGTACTACCGCATCCGTGTCATGGACAGCGGCAACCAACCCTCGTCCTCCGCATTCCAAGGCGCCATCGACACGGCCGACGCGTTGATCATCCCCGTCTTCAACGCGGGCGACGCCGTCATCGAAGCCGTTGCGCTGCTGGACGTCCTCCGCGCCGCCGGCGGGAGAGCCGAGAACCTGGCAAACCGGGCCATCATCCTGCGCCTGACCGACGGGCGACCCGAGAACCCGAAAGTCGTCGACCGTGTCAACCGCATCATCGACGCAGCCGAGGTCAGCCACGTGTTCGAGATCCCGTACGACGCGCACATCGCTGAACGCGGCCAGATCACGCTCGCGCACCTGGACCCGAGAACGTACCGGGCATTCGCGGCCGCATCGGCCGCCGTCGTCCGGTCCCTCCAGGACAGCGTCCGATAACCCCGAGGCACCCGGCGAAAGGCGAACACGTGGCCCCCGAACTCCTGTCCCAGATCGTGCACACCATCGATAACCCACTCAACGGGATCCTGCCCAACTTCACGATCTTCGGCGCCGAATTCACCCAGCTCTGGCAAAAACTCCTCGCCGGAATCTGGGGCATCGGCATCATCCTCGCCGTCGCCTTCCTCATCATCGGCGTCACCCGCATGGCCAGCGCCTCCAGCGGCGGCAACCCCAACGAATACAAAACCGCCCGCAACCAATCCCTCTGGGCCGGCATCTCCATGGGCGTCCTCGCCTCCCTCGCCGTCATCGTCGGCGCCATCCTCACGGTCTTCGGCTGACCCATGCGCACCCGCACCCGCCGCCGCCGCCCCAGACGATGGATCCTCGGAGCCTTCCTCGTGCTCCTGGTCGCCGCAGGGGCCATCGGCTACTTCTCCGCGAGAGGCCCAACGCCCGTCCAAATCGATGGACAGCCCACGAGTGTCGGAGGGAACTCACCGACGGCGGGCGCGGATACCGTGCCAACAGGATGTTTGGGCGGCCCTGCACGAGACGCGGCGATGGTTCTCGCCGCGCAGAAGACAGCGCAACACACGACAGTCGGCGGAGTGGAAGTGGCCGCAGCAATGGTGCGCTGGGCGTATAGAAGTCCGGCCCCTCAGGCTGTTGAGGCTAGCCAACTCAGCGACCAGATAATGGCCACCACTGCATCGCCATCGTTCAAGGACCTCGAAGGGTCGACGAAAGCCAATCCCAACTCTTCCGGTGGGGTGGTCGCAGATGGGGTGCCGTTCTACCTGTCGACAATCTCTGGTGTCTGGTACGTCGAGTCCGCATCGGCTGACAAGGTAACCGCCTCGATCGGAAGTGCGTTCGTGGTGGACGGTGCACTGAGCCCGAACCTGCGGTCCGTGTCTACCTTCACTCTTGTTTGGTCCGACAACGGCTGGCGAATAGAGTCCGGTGAGTTCAAACGGACTACTCAGGAAGTATTCGCAATCGGAACGCCGTTCTCAGGCGGCTGTTGATGGATGGCTGCCAGGATTTCATGGCCTGCACGGCCCACGGGGTCGGCAATCTCGTAAACAATGTGGCCGCAACGGTGAACTACTGGTCTGATCCGTGGGGCAATACGTTCAAAGCTCTGCAGGGCGCGGCTGTGAGTATGACCCGCGACATCATGCCGGCGCTGACGAGCGCGACACTGCCGGACCTCACAGCCGACTGGTTCATCAACGCCTACAAGATCTCCTTCGCGACGGCGATCTTCGTCGCAGTCTTGCTCCTCATCCCGCAGGCGGTTCGTACCGCACGAGGCGCACAGGCCGGCCGTGACCTCGTGGAATCGATCGGACTCTATTTCGGGCTGTTCCTGGTCGGAGCGATGTTCGGGCCCGCGCTGGGCATCATCTTGATCCAGTTCTTCCATTCCCTCACCGACGTGTTCGTCGCCGCCGGCCTGACCGGAACGCTGGACTCCATCACCGTCCAATTCGAGACCATGCTGAACCAGACGGACCCAGTCGGTATCTCCGGCGGTGTGGTTATGGCCGTGCCGCTGATGGCCTGCATCATCCTCGGCCTCTTCCTGGTCTTGCTGATGCTTCTGGTCCAACTGGTGACGCTGTACTTCACCGGAGTCTTGTTCCCCCTGGGCCTGGTCTGGATCATCGACAAAAACAAGCGTGGCTTCGGCCTGAAGATCGCGACGCTGTGGATCGGCATCCTGGCCGCACACCCCTTGCTGTTCCTGCTGCTGGGATTGGCGTTTTCAATGATGGCGAACCAACTGAACGCGTTCGGCAACAACTTCAGCCTGCAATCCATGGTCACCCTGCTCGTCGCGATCATCGCGCTGATGATGGCCGCGTTCTCACCCGTGCTGCTGATGAAGTTCGCCCCGGTCATCCCGATGGCCTTCGGAGGCACCAACGGCCCATCGGCCGGCACCATCGGCCCAATCGGAGCGCCGAACATCACCGAAGCCACCAGCCGCTTCTACCAAGCAAACACCGAAGACACCCCGGCCAAGCCCACATCGCCGTCAGCTCCGCCCGACAGCGCCAAAGCTCCCGCTCCCGCCGGTACGACTACCGCGAGCCTGGCCGAGGCCGCCGGCGGTGCTGGCGCGACTACCGGCGCGAGTACAGAAACCGCAGGGATCCACGGCACCGGTCGCGGCCGGACAGTTATCACATCCGGATCCGCAAGGGAGTCGGGTGCGACCGATCACACGGCGGCCGGAACCGGGGTGACAACGCCCCTCGGGGCTGCTGGGACGGAGAGAGCCGCGAGCAGTACCGCCGCCGTTGGTGCGGAAGGAGCCCTCGCGGCCGCTGGCACAGCCGAATCGGCTACCGGTGCTGGAGTTGTCGTCGGAGCACCGACGTTGATCGCCGCGCTCGGCATCGCCGCCGTCCACAAGGGCGCCCAGCTCGTCCAGCAGGCCGGCGAGAAAGCGGCCGCGTCGATGGACGACACTCCGAACGTGGGCGGCTCATGAGCGACCCGAGAACCGTGATCCGCTATTTGGGCGGCGAGAGCGGGCACCGCTCCTTCTTCGGCGGCACACATTCCCGCACCCGCGTCGTGTTCCTCACGGTGTCCGTGCTGGCCGGCATGGTCCTGACTCCGCTGATCGGCTGGCCTGCCCTGGCCGTCACGGCCGGCAGCTGCGGCGCCACATTCTTGGTGACGGCGCGCACACATCGAGGCTCAATCGTCGACCGCCGCCGCAAACGGTCCCGGTGGAACCACCGACGCCGGACCGGCACAGACACCTTCGTACCGTACGACGTCGGAACCTGGGACCAACTGCAGCAAACCCTCGACGACGCCCTGACCGAGCGCGGCAAGGCCGGCCGCAATGCCGTACGGGCGGCAGAACGGGCAGTGACGGCGATGCGGGCTAACCCCGACGGGTCCGACGGGCTCGGCTGGCTGCAGCACGGGCGCGGCGAACCGGGCATCGCCTGGCATGCGCCCATAGGGGAGCAGCCGTACCTATCAGTGACGTTCGCCGTCACCGGACAACTCCGCGGGATCGAATCCGCGTCGGTGATGGCGCGCGCCGCCCACAGTTGGGGTGTTTTCCTCGCCGCCCGTGCAGTGCCCTCCGTCCTGGTCAGCGACGTGCAAGTCACGACCCGCGTGCTGCCGTCCGATAGTGCATTGCAGGAGTTCTGGGTCTTGAACAGCCTCGACCCCGCGGCACCCCGCGATGCCATCAACTCCTACGAAGAAGTGCTCCGCCTGACGGGGACGGACGCGATGGTGCAACGCCACTTCGTCACTGTCACGTGGCCGCTGACCGGCGCCTTCCACGACGCGGCCGCAAAGTACGGGGCCGGCCGGGAGGGGTGGCGCGGCCTGATGCGCCAAGAGATCGCGTCCACCGCCCGCGGGCTCGGAGAAGCGAAGATGGGCCGCATCGACGTCCTCACGGCCCGGCAGACCACCGCCCTGATCCGCCACCAACAGAACCCGTCCCGCCCCTTGGACTTCGTCGCCGACGTGCGCCCAGACCGCCTCGGCGAAGCCTCTCACGACGAATACTCCGCGCACATCGTCGACGGCACCGATCCGAGCACGGGCGCCCCGGTGGAGTGGTGGCATCGCACCGCGGCGATCCGCGCCGAGGCCCTGTCGACTGCTCCGCGCACCCAACTCTGGGTGCTCGACCTCCTCGTCGGCCGGGATCTGCAGTTCATCAGAACCGTGTCTTTCCACCTGCACCTCGTTCCCGCTGTCGAAGCGAAAGCCGCAGCCCGCCAAGATCTGACCCGTGACACTGCCGAAGCCCTCTCCCGGAGAGAAGGCGGTCAGGTCGACACGGATGACACGGACGTACAGATGACGGCGGCGCGGCGACGCGGGCAGGACCTCGTCGCTGGATCTCACCACCATGGGGCGACCTGGATCGGCTACGTCACCATCTCCGCCCGCACCCGTGACGAACTCGCCCGGGCCTCGCGACAGCTCGAGGAAACCTGCTCCACCGGGCTCGGTATCGAACGCCTGGACTGGCTGGACTCCTACCAATCCGCAGCTTCCGGCACCACCTGGCCGATCGGACGCGGCCTCCGAGCAGCGGCACCCTCCTTCTCCAGTCGCGTCTACACCCGACTGGCCGGCCGATCCGACAAGGAAGCACTCTCGTGAACAATGACGCTACCTCGACGTCGAAATCACGGCTCTGGGGGCTGCCGGGGCTGCGGAAGTTCGCGCCACCCACCGACGTCACGGCCGACGGCAACGATCAGGGCGGCGGCGCAGAGATCGTGCCGTGGTCGCTGCCTGGCACACCGCTTCGGACGAACGCTGGAGCAGCACGTCGCGGCCAGTATGGGCCGGCCTTGGATGGTGCGCCGACGACGACCAGGCAGGCCGAAATTCTGAACACGGCGCTGATCGGACCGCCGACGGGGACCCGTGGTGTGGTCAACGGGCGTGACATGCTTTCCCGCACCCCGATCTCCCACGACCCGGTCACCGCCTACAACTCGGAACCCCGCGAGGTGTCGAGCCCGAACGTGATCGTAATGGGCGACGTCGGCGCCGGGAAAAGCTCCCACACCAAATGCAACTACGTCGTCCGCCCCCTGCTCCTCAAAGGACGGCGAGCGGTCGTGTTCGACAAGAAGGACCAGAACGGCGAAGGCGAATACTCCAACGTCGTCCGCCACTACGGCTTCGAACCCATCCGATTCACCGTCGACGGCACCGGAACCACTCTGAACCTGCTGGACCCCATGATCGCGAGGGGCACGGGCATCCAAGGCCAGGCGCGGCTGTTGAACATCGTTACCCGGCTCGCCCGCGGCGACCAGCCCCTGGACGGGTGGGAAGAAGAAGCCCTCCGTGCCGCCTTGCGAGCGACCGTCGAACGCACGCAAGGGCGCGCGCCCGTCCTCGCCGACGTGCTGCCCAACCTCGGCAACATCACCGACGACCCCGAATACCAGGCCCTCTCGCCAACCGCACGAGATGACCTCCACAAGGCCGGGCTCTCCGTCAAATGGACCCTGAACGGGCTCCTCGACGAGTACACCGGCCTCCTCGACGGCGAGACCTCGAAGTCCGTGGACCTGAGCGGGAAGCTCACCTCCTTCGACCTGTCTCAGCTGCCCGACGATGGGCCGGCGGTGCCCGTGGTGATGGCGATCGGGAACATGTGGATGCTGGGCCGGCTCCGCCACGAACGCGATTCCGCCACCACCGTCGTCTATGAAGAGGGCTGGCACATGATCGGCGGCCCCGGCGCCCAACTGATCAAATCTAACCAGAAACTCTCCCGCGGCCTCGGGATCTCCAACGTGTTCGTGATGCACAAAGGAACCGACATCCCCACAGACTCACCGGGCATGGCCATCATCCAGGAAGCCCAAACCGTCGTCGTCTACCGGCAATCCCGACCCGACGACGCCCTCTGGTGCCAACAAACCTTCGGACTGGCCCCGGAGACCGCACGCACGATCGAGAACCTCGCTGACGGCCACTACATCTTCAAATACGGCTCCCACCCAGAAACCCACGTCCAACACATCCGCTCAACCTGGGAACGCGAACTCACCAATACCGACGAAGGCCTCGCAGCCGGTACCGCCGACTGAAGTCCCTGTGGCACTCCTCAAAGCGATCGTCGCCGGCACAGCCGCGCTGGTCTTCGTGACCGGAAGTTCCCTCGCGCTCTCCTCCGGCACTGGCAGCAGCTGCTCCGGAAGTACTGTCAGCGCCGCCCCAGGGCACGGCAGCGCGACCGTCGCCGGGTACTCGAGCGACCAACTAGGGAACGCGGCAGCGATCGTCAACGCCGGCATCCAACTCGGTCTGAACATCTCTGCCCAAACGATCGGCGTGATGACGGCTCTGGGGGAGTCCGGCCTGCGCATCCTCGATCACGGCGACGCAGCTGGACCCGACAGCCGCGGGCTCTTCCAACAACGCGCCGGATGGGGCTCCCTCGCGCAACGCATGGACCCGACCACGTCCGCGCAACTCTTCTTCAGCCACCTCGTTGAAATCCCCGGTTGGCAATCCTTGCCCCCGACCCTGGCAGCGCACACTGTGCAGAACAACGCGGACCCGAACTACTACACACCGTTCTACGCACCCGCCGCCCAGATCGTCACCGCACTCACCGGCACAGCGAACGCCGGAACCTGCGGCACAAACGGTGACTCCGTCAGTCTGGCGGCGGAGCTTGTCGCGGCTGCCGACACCGGGAACTTGCGCGGCTTCGTCCCCGACCACATCAAAGAAATCCGGTGGATTGCCCAAGGCAAGACCGTGCCCGACTGCGGAATCGACACCCGCATCCTGCACATCCTCGTCCTGGCACTGCAGACGTTCCATCGCATCGGCGTCAGCGACCTCAACCGCAAATGCACCGGCCAGATCGAAGGCGCCGGCACCGCGTCCTCGCACTGGATCAACGGCGGCGGGCAAGCCATCGACATCTACTCCCTCGGCGGGACCGGAATCACCGGCGCCGACGGCCCCTCCCTCCGACTCATCGGCCTACTCGACCCCGTACTACCGATAGGTTCGCGCATCGGCCAAGCCCAATGCCGAGTCCAAGCCGGAACAACTCTCACTCTGCTCCACGCCACCCAGCTCGACGACAGCTGCGACCACCTCCACATCGACGTCGCCTACACAAAAGACCCGCTCAATCCGACCGGAAACGCCCAGACCAGCCCATGACCCGCTCGCACCGCTCAAGGAAGGAAGCGCTCATGCCCAGGACGAAGAGCCTCATGCCAGTACCAGGTGGAGCCGCTACGCGGCGCTGTACTTGTGGGGCTTTTTTGACCCTTCCGGCTGTCGACCGTAGCTCGCTCCGCGGCTCCGTGCCCAGATTTTCAGACGCGGTCGCAAGCTCCCTTATTTCGCCCGAAATTCTGGGCACTCCGCCACTCCCGCTCGCTATCGATTCTCTCGCCGGAAGGCAAAAAAACCAGTCGATCGAGAAGGAGAGAACAATGACCACCACCAAGACCCCGCTCCGGGCCCTGCGGATCACCACCGAGCAGATCCAGCACGTCCACATCCAGCCCGAACCCAGCAACGTCGAAGCCCTGCAGCGCAGCATCCCCTGCGACTACTTCGACGTCGTCCGCCTCGACGACGACATCGACCTCTTCGTCGACGACGAAGGCGCCATCAACGGATCCCCACTGAACCTCTACCTCACCATCGTCGCCCACGCCCTCGGCACCCCCGCCGTCCTCTTCGGAACAGGCCTCGCCCTCGGCTGCAACCCCAACACCGGCGACACCATCAGCCTCACCGACACCCAGCTCGTCCGCATTGACCGGGTCTTCAGGAGCAAGCCAGACC
>NZ_JASJXJ010000142.1:0-10269 GCF_035018685.1 Cryobacterium sp. RTC2.1 | reverse complement strand
CGCCTCCCCCTGGTCCACCACCCGCGCCAGAGCCGGCCCCGAAGCCGGCGCCGAGGCCGATGCCCAGCGCGTCGATCGGCTCGGCGGCGAGCATCGCGGCCGCCGCGAGCCGGATCACGTTGAACGTCCCGGTGAGGTTCACCCGGATCACCCGCTCGAAGTCGTCGAGCGGGAGCGGGCCGTCCCTCCCGACGGTGCGTTCCGCCGGCGCGATTCCCGCGCACGTCACGACGATCCGCAGCGGCGCCATCGACACCGCAGCCTCGACGGCACGGTGAACATCGCCCGCGCTCGTGACGTCGCCGGCCACGAAGCGCGTCCGGTCGCCGAGGGCGGCCACGATCGCGGCCCCGGGTGCCCCCGGCAGGTCGAGCAGCACGACCGCTGCCCCGGCCGCGTGCAGGGCGGTGGCGGTGGCCAGCCCGAGGCCGGAGGCGGCCCCGGTGACCAGTGCGGAGCATCCGTCGATGCGCATTTCAGAGCCTCTCGATGATCGTCGCGTTGGCCATGCCGCCGCCCTCGCACATGGTCTGCAGGCCGAAGCGGCCACCGGTGCGCTCGAGGGTGCCGAGGAGGGTGCCGAGCAGGCGGGTGCCGGAGGAGCCGAGCGCGTGGCCGAGGGCGATCGCACCGCCTGCCGGGTTGAGCCGGACGGGGTCGGCGTCGAATTCGCGCGCCCAGACGAGCGGCACGCACGCGAAGGCCTCGTTGACCTCGTAGGCGTCGAGGTCGTCGAGGTCGAGGCCGGAGCGGGCGAGGATGCGCCGGGTCGCCGGGATCACGCCGGTGAGCATCGGGAGCGGGTCGCTCCCCGTGATGGCGAAGCTGTCGAACCGCGCCCGCGGGGTGCAGCCGAGCTGGGCGGCGCGGGCGGCGCTCATGATCAGCACGGCGGAGGCGCCGTCGGTGAGTGGCGACGAGTTACCCGCGGTGGTCAGCCAGTCGAGGTCGGGGAATCGGTCCGCAAGGGCATCGGTGCGGAACGCGGGCGGCAAGGCGGCCAGGGTGTCCAGCGTGGTACCGGGGCGGATGGTCTCGTCCTCGGTGACGACGGTGCCGTCCGGCAGCCGGACCGGCACGAGGCCGCGCGCGAAGTCACCGCTTTCGCGCGCCTCGGCGGCCAGCCAGTGCGACCGGGCCGCGTAGTCGTCGAGCTCCGTGCGGGTCAGGCCCCAACGGCGGGTGATCAGCTCGGCGGAGACGCCCTGGCCGACGAGACCGTTCGGGTAGCGCTCGTGCAGGAGACGACCGGACGGATCCTGGCCCGGGCGCAGGGACGAGCCGAGCGGAACCCGGCTCATCGACTCGACTCCGCACGCGATCACGATGTCGTAGCTTCCGGCGATCACGCCCTGGGCGGCGAAGGTCGCAGCCTGCTGGCTCGAACCGCACTGCCGGTCGATCGTCGTGCCCGGCACGGACTCCGGGAATCCCGCGCTGAGCAGCGCGGTGCGGGTCACGTTGTAGCCCTGCTCACCCGTCTGCGTGACGCAGCCCCCGATCACGTCGTCGACGAGCGCGGGGTCGAGGTCGTTCCGGCGCACCAGCTCGGCGAGCACCCCGGCGAGCAGGTCCGCCGGGTGCACCCCCGACAGTGCTCCACCCGGTTTGCCCCGCCCGGACGGGGTGCGCACGACATCGATGATCACGGCCTCGTTGCTCATGCCGACAGCCTAGGCCTATGCCGCGCCGCCGGGGCCCGCCGCTGGGTCCCGCCGCCGTTGGTGCGTCGCGTGGTTCCGCGAGAGTGGATGCGCGGCGCGGGTCAGGCGGAGAGCGCCCACATCGCGACGGCGCTGGCCGCGGCCACGTTGAGGGAGTCGATGCCGTGCTTCATCGGGATCTGCACGACGCTGTCGGCTGCGGCGAGGGCGTCCTCGGTGAGGCCCTCGCCCTCTGCGCCGAGCAGCAGGGCGAGCTTCTCGTGATCGCGATCATCGAAGTCGCGCAGGCTGACGGCATCCGCCCGGAGGGCGAGCGCGGCGACGTGGAAGCCGCGCCTCGACAGCAGCGCACGGGTGCTCGGCCAGTCGCCGACGCGGGTCCACGGCACTTGCAGCACCGTCCCCATCGAGACGCGGATGGCGCGGCGGTAGAACGGGTCGGAGCAGCGCGGCGTGACGAGGATCGCATCCGCCCCGATCGAGCCGGCGGAGCGGAAGATCGCACCGACGTTGGTGGGGTCCGACACGTTCTCAAGGATCACGATGCGCCGGGCCCCGGCGAGCAGGGTGTCGGCGTCCGGCAGGGCGGGCCGGTTCATCGCGGCGATCAGGCCGCGGTGCAGGATGTACCCGGTCAGCTCGGCGAGGAGCTCCCCTGGCCCGACGAACACCGGCACGTCCTCGCCGACGAGGGCGCGGGCCTCGTCGACCGTATTGCCGAGCGCGAGCACGGAGCGGGGCCGGTGGCCGGCCCGCAGCGCCCGCTCGAGCACGAGCGCCGACTCGGCGATGTACAGGCCGTGCTCGGTGCCGCGGGCCTTCTTGAGGGCGACGTCGGTGACGTGGGCGTAGTCGACGAGCCTCGGGTCGTCGAGGTCGGTGATCTCGATGACGGGCATCCGTTCAGTCTACGAGCCGGGGGCGCTAGTCGGCGAAGGGGTCCGGGGTCATCGTGTACTTGGTCGAGAGGTACTCCTGGATGCCCTCCGGGCCGCCCTCGCGGCCGAGGCCGGATTGCTTGACCCCGCCGAATGGTGCGGCCGCGTTCGAGATCACGCCGATGTTGAGCCCCATCATGCCGGTCTGGAGGCGTTCGACCATGCGCTGCCCGCGGGCGAGGTCCCGGGTGAAGACGTAGCTGACCAGCCCGAACTCGGTGTCGTTGGCGAGGCGCACGGCGTCGTCTTCCTCGTTGAAGGTCGCGATCGCGAGCACAGGCCCGAAGATCTCCTCGCGCAGGATGTCGCTGCCCGGCGCGACTCCGGCCAGCACGGTCGGTTCGAAGAAGGTGCCGGCGCCTTCGATCGAGTCGCCGCCGGTGAGCAGTCTCGCGCCGCGCTCGAGGGCGTCCTGCACCAGGGTGGATGCCTTCTCAACGGCCCCGGCGTTGATCAGCGGTCCGATGTTCACGCCCTCTGCAGTGCCGCGACCCACGACGAAGTCCTGCACCCGCTCGGTGACCCGGCGGGCGAACTCCTCCGCGACGGACGCCTGCACGATGAACCGGTTGGCGGCCGTGCACGCCTGCCCGACGTTGCGGAATTTCGCCGCGATCGCGCCGTCGACGGCCTTGTCGAGGTCGGCGTCGGCGAAGACGATGAACGGCGCGTTCCCGCCGAGTTCCATCGAGGTGCGCAGCACGCCCTGGCCTGCCTGGCCGATCATGCGGCGGCCGACCGCTGTCGACCCGGTGAAGCTGAGCTTGCGCAGCCGCGGGTCTGCGATGATCGGGTCGGACACCGCGCCGGAGCGCGAGGTCGTGATGACATTGAGCACACCGGCGGGGAGCCCGACCTCGGCGAGAAGCTTGGCGAAGTACAGGGTCGTGAGCGGGGTCAGCGACGCCGGCTTCACGACGACGGTGCAGCCGGCGGCGAGCGCGGGAGCGATCTTGCGGGTGGCCATGGCGAGCGGGAAGTTCCAGGGCGTGATCAGGAAGCAGGGGCCGACCGGGTGCTGGGATACCAGCATCCGCCCGGTGCCCTCGGGGTTGGTGCCGTACCGGCCGCTGATGCGCACGGCCTCTTCGCTGAACCAGCGCAGGAATTCGCCGCCGTATGCGACCTCGCCGTATGCCTCGGTGAGCGGCTTGCCCATCTCGATCGTCATCAGTAGCGCGAACTCCTGCTGGCGCTCCTGCATCAGGTCGAAGGCCCGCCGCAGGATCTCACCGCGGACCCGGGGTGGGGTCGCCGCCCAGCTGTCCTGGGCGTCGACGGCGGCGTCGAGGGCTGCTGCGCCGTCGTCGACCCCGGCGTCGGCGATCGAGGCGATGACGAGCCCGGTGGCCGGGTCGACGACGTCGAGCGTCGCCCCGTCACGTGCAGGCACCCACTCCCCGTTGATGAAGAGTTCCTTCGGAACCATCCGGAGAAGTTCGGCTTCGGTGACGTTCGTCATAGTGTCTCCCTGTCGCGAGTGTCTGCTGCTCTGCGTCATCCAGCCTATCCGGGGGCGGCCGCGCTCACGTAGCGTGCAGTTCTCCGCGCACGATCGAATTTCCTGAGTGGGCCGGGTTTCCGTTGTCGGGTTCCGCCGAAACGTCGACGAGCGGGTACTGGGCGAGGTCGACGTCGTCGGGAATGTCGAAGTGGCCGGTGCTGCCGTCGAGGAGGCCGATGCTGATCAGTCCGGAGGCATCCGCCTTGATCAGCCAAACCTCGCGCAGGGGGGCCGCCGCGGTGGCGACGGCGAGGCCGGTGAGGTCGACGACGACCTCGCGGTGTCCGCCGGGCATGGCCTCGACCTCGGCGCTGCCGCTCGCCTGCCAGCCGGGGAACGGCTCGAGGCGGGCCTCGTAGGTGACGGGCGCTGTCGCGGGCGGCTGCACCGCATCGACCCAGCGCGCCGCGCCGAAGCCGGCGAGGACCAGGACCACGGCCGCGGCCGCCGCCAGGAGGAGGCGCACCCCGGTTCGACTCCTGGCTTTCGCCCGTCGACGCGGACGCAGCGCAGCGGGCGAGTCGGACGTGGGCGGACGGGCGGCGGCTGGGCCCGCGGCGGGTGTGGCAGGCGTGGCAGGCGTGGCAGGCGTGGCGAGTATGGCGGGCATGGCGGATGCCTCCCGCTCGCCCTCGAGGAGGTCGGTCAGGTCGTCACCGGCACCGGCACCGGCACCGGCACCGGCAGCATCCGCCGGGCGCACGAAGTCGCGGATTCTCGGCGGCGCACCGACGGCGGCGCTGAGACCGAGGGTCGCGTGGATGCCCGCCCACACGGCGGCGGAGGGCTCGGTGAGGCTGATGTGCCTGGCGGACCGACCGACCGCGGCGGTGTGCTGCAGCGAGATCAGTTCGAGCGCACACTGCGGGCACTCGGCGAGATGCCCGCGCTCTGCCTCGGTGAGGTCGAACTCGGCGAGGGCGATGAGTGCGAGGTCGTCGCGGTCAATATGTGTCATCCTCGGCCTCCAATCGGGCTCGCAGTCGGCCGAGACTTCGGCGGATATGGCTCTTGACGGTTCCGAGCGGCAGATCGAGCATCGCAGCGATCTGCGCGTGTGTGAGGTCAGCATAGAAGGCGAGTTGCATGACGCGCTGCGGAACCGGCGCGAGCCGCTGCAACTCCTCGGCGAACATCACCCGGTCGGCGACGTCGACAGAGTCGTCGACGGATGTCGTGCGCAGTTCGCCCGCGACGGCCTGCTCGATCCGGCGGCGCCGGGAGCGGGCCTCATGGGTGTCCGCGACGGTGTGGCGGGTGATGCCCACGATCCAGGCGGGCAGCCTCGCCCGGTCGGGATCGTAGTTGTCTCTGCCGCGCCAGGCGGCGATGAACACCGTCTGCGTCACGTCCTCTGCCTCGCCGGGATCTCCGAGCGAGCGCACCGCGATCGTGTAGACGAGCGACGACCACCGGGCATAGGCCTCGGCGAGGGCGCGCTCGTCCCCCGCGCGGAACGCGGCGACGAGGCGCAGGTGGTCGACATCATCGATGGGTGCGGTCACTGAGTTTCGTTGCCTCCCGGCTGACGGAGTCACGCGGTTCCCGGTCATCCGCGACCCCTGTCGGGTGCCGCGTGCCGGGCTTCGTCGCCGACAGCATAGCCAGACCTCAGCATCAGGGAACCGGCGTCGCGGAAACGATCACGTTGGAGAGGTAACGTCTCGCCGTGTAGTCGAATTCACCGCCACACGTGACGAGGGTGAGGCGGGCGGGCCCTGTCCGGTCGAAGATCGCCGGCCAGGGCACGTCGGGCTTGAGGACAAGGTCGACGGATGCGACGCGGTAGCGCCGCTCGCCGCCGTCGGCCAGCGAGAGCACGATCTCCGTTCCCGCCGGCGCGGTGGCGAGCCGGGAGAACGGGCCGATGTCGTACTCGAGCGAGTCGACGTGGGCCGCGATCACCGTCGCGCCCGCCGCACTCGCCGGGGCAGGCCCGAACTTGTACCAGGCCGCGATCGCGGGGTTCTTCGGCAGGCCCATGCCGCCGGTGTCGCCGAGTCCGACGGCCTCGATGTCCATGTCGATCCCGAGCGCCTCGATCCTGATCCGCACCGGTGCGACCGTCGCCTGTGCCTGCACCGAGCGGATGTCGGCACTCGCCCCGGTGAGGAGCGGAACGGCCGGCGGCGCTGCGGTCGGCGGGGACGCCGGCATGGGCGTGGGCATGGGTGTCGCGGAGAGCTGCGTCGGCGCGGCGGCGAGGGTCCGCGCGCCGGGTGCGCTCCCGCATCCGCTCAGCATCAGTGCGACGGCGACAGCGGAAAGCAGGATAAGGGCCACAGCGAGCATCCCGATTTTGCCCGCCATGGCCCTCATCGTTGTCCCTCAGTCCTGGCTCGCGCGCTCAGCGGCGCGCTCGGCGGAATCCGAGGAAGGTAGCCGACCCGAGGCCGAGCAACACGAGCACGGCAATGCCGCCGAGCCAGAGCGGGGTCTGGTCTGCCGGCCGGTTGGTTGCGACGAGTCCGGCCTCGCCGGCGGGGATGCCGTTGGGGTCGGAGTTCATGCCCGAAACGGTCTGCACGGCGACGGCGAGGTTCTTGTCCGCGAGGCTGCCCCAGGCGTAGACGATCGTGTCGACTCCCTCGGCCACCTTCACGTCGGCCGGGCCGATCACGGGGGCCGTGGTACCGGTGGCCGCGACGACGGCCGAGATCGTGCCCGCGGGAATCGTCAGGACCGACTCCTTCGGGTTGGACAGGTTCGAGATCGCGACCGCGCCATTCGCGAGGACATCGACAGCGGGCGCCGCGGCCACGTGCCGCACGACGAGGCGGCCAGAGCCGGCGGCGATCATGGACGTGTCGTTGGTGAAGAGGGTCGCCGTGGGCTTCGCGTCAGCCCCGAGGTGCGCGACGGCGGTGTAGTTCTTGCCCGCCTCGAGGGGGAGGTCGACCGGGCCGATCGCCGGCTTGCTCGCGTCCGCGGCATCGGAGGCCGTGATCGCGACGGTGTACGTGCCGGCGGGGAGGTCAAGGGGGCCGGCCATGTCTCCGGGCTTGAAGTTGTCGATCGTCAGCTTGTTGTTGACGTAGACGTCGACCGTGAGACCGGGGACGCCGTGGAAGACCGACAGTTGTGCGTCGCCCGTTGCGGCGGTCGCCGGGGTGAGGCCGCCGAAGACGACGAGCGCCCCGATCGAAGCGGCCGTGAGTGAGGCGGTGAGTGAAGCCTTCACTCGTGTGCTGTGTGTCGCGTGCATGGTGTCCTCCTGTTTTGGGGGTGAACTACGTTGGGGGTGAACTGCTTCTTACCCACTACTTCCTGTTCAGGGCCCATTTCGGATGCGGTGGCGACAAAAGATTTCCCGGGAGAGCGGATGCGGAACGGCTGCACGGCGAGACGGAGACCGGCCCGCGCAGTGGGTGTCTGCGCAGGCCGGTCCGCTCATGCCGGCACCTGACGGGTCAGTGCCAGTGGCCCTTCTCGAGCGGAACCGTCTGCACGGCGAGCGCCAGGGTTCCGTCGGCGAGGCTGCCGTAGGCGTACACGATGGTGTTCGTGCGCTTCGCGATCGAGACATCGGCCGGCCCGAGGAGCGGGTCGGTGGTGCCCGTCGCGGCGACGGCCGCCGAGATCGTGCCGGTGGGGAGGGTGAGTTCGACCTCGTCGGGGTTGGTGAGGTCGGTGATGGCCGCGGCACCGTTCGCGAGCACGTCGACGGACGGCGCTGCGGCAACGTGACGGACCGTGAGCCGGCCTTTACCCTTGCCGACCGAGTCGGGGTTGTTCGTGAACAGGGTGGCCGTCGGCTCCCCTGCCTCGGTGAGGTGGGCGACGGCGGTGTAGTTGTCGCCACTCTTGAGGGAGAGGTCGACCGGGCCGATCACCGGGCTGCTCGCATCCGCTGCATCGGCAGCGGTGATCGCGACCGAGTAGGTGCCGGGGTCGAGGGACAGGGTGTCCGAGAAGGAGCCAGGCGTGAAGTCGTCGAGCGTGAGGGCTCCGTCGACATAGACGTCGACGGTGACCCCGGGGATTCCGTGGAACACGGTCAATTCGGCCGGCCCGTTGTCACCGGAACCGTGACCGTGGCCTCCGTCCCCGGCGTACGCCGGCCCGAATCCTGCGAGAGCTACGAGTACACCGGCTGCGGCGCCTACGGCGAGAATTTTGCGCATGGTTACCTCCTGCTTGTCGTGGTGGCGGAAGGCAGCGTTGCCTCCCATCCCCACTTCGCCGGGTACCCCCCATCCGGATGCACCCAGGCACAAACTCCTGCAAATTTCCGGGTGGCGCCGGAGCTGGCGGAGCAGGTGCTAGGCGGTCGCGAGGTCCGCTGCGGTGGTCAGGGCGACGCCGGCGTACGCCAGCTCGGCGAGCGCCGCGGCAGAGGCGTCCGGGTCGACGCCGACCACGAGGTCGGTGAGCACGCGCACCCGCTGGCCGTGCTCGAGCGCATCGAGACCCGAGGCCCGCACACAGTGATCGGTTGCGATTCCGACGACGTCGACATCCGTCACCGCGTGCTCGATCAGCACCTCGGCCGTGCGCGCGCCCGACTCGTCGAGGCCGGCGAAGATCGAGTACCCCGGTTCGCCCTGTCCCTTGCGGATATGCACGGTCCCGGCCGGGAGCGCGAGGTCCCGGTGGTAATCGGCGCCGGGAGTGTCCGCGACGCAGTGCACCGGCCAGGTGCCGGTGTAGTCGGGCTCTGCACCCGCCGCGGCGAAATGGCCACCGTTGTCTCCGGCCGCGTTGTGCCAGTCGCGCGAGGCGAAGACGTAGTCGTAGCGCAGCGGATGCTCCGCCAGCAGTCTGCTGATGCCCGCGGCCACGGCCGCCCCGCCGTCGACCCCCAGGACGCCGCCCTCCGTGAAGTCGTTCTGCACGTCGATGATGAACAAGGCCCTGGCCACGGTGCTCCGTTCTGGGTTCTGCGCCTGCGTGAGGCGCTAGGTATTGGAGAGGTTGTTTCCGCAGCGATAGAACGCCGCCGTGATGGTGTCGATCGCCTGCTTCGCATTATCACCCACATCACCGAGCGCGTAGACGGCGAAGGTGAGCGGGGTCCCGTCTGCGGCGTGGATGATGCCGGCGAGGGTGTACCCGGTGTCGATCCAGCCGGTCTTCGCGAACACGGAACCGTCGGCATCGGCGTTCTTGCCGGTGAACCGGTCGCTGTAGGAGAGGGAGCCGGTCTTACCGCCGGCGACGGGCAGTCCGTCGAAGACGATCCCGAGATCGCCCTCGCGTGCGTTGATCTTGATGAACAGCTTGGTCAGGTACGACGGCGGAACGGCATTGTTGTCGCTCAGGCCGGAGCCGTCGGCGATGACGATGCCGGTCGTGTCGATGCCATACGTCTGCAGCCCGGCGACCGTCGATTTCTGGAGTGCCGAGAAGGTGTTGCCCGCGCCGGACTTGACCGCGACGAGCCGCGCGAGCATCTCGGCGATGGTGTTGTCCGAGACGATGAGCGCCTGCTTGATCAGTGTCGACACCGGCTGCGACTGGACCGATGCGAGCTGGGTCGCCCCGGCCGGCGCCGTGCCACGGGTGACCGTGACGCTGCTGCCGAGAAGGTCGGCGAATGCCTGCCCGGCGCGCCCGATCGGGTCGCTGCTGCGGGCGGAGGTGCTCTGCTTCGGGTTGTCCCTGTCGCCGTCGACCTGCAGGGCGGTGATCTCGGGCATGTACCCGTCGGTGAGTTCCTTGCGGTTCCAGCTGGGGCCCCACGCCGGGTCTCCGAACAGGGAGGAGTCGAGCACGAGGGAGGTGATCGGGACGATCGCGGTCGCGGGGTCGGCCTGCCACGCCGCGACGGCCTGCACGGCGAGGGTGTCGAGGTGTGCCGCCCCGGTATAGGTCGACTCCGCCCCGCTGGGCAGCCGGGAAAGGGTCAGGTCCCCGCCGCCGACGAGCACGAGTGAACCGGGTTCCGCGCCCTTCACAACCGTCGTCGTCGCCCGGTAGTCGGAGCCGAGAACGCTCAGCGCCGCGGCGGAGGTGAGGACCTTGAGCACGCTCGCGGTGCGGGAGGGCGTGCTGCCGCCCCGGTCGAAGAGGACCTCGCCCGTCGTCGCGTTCACGACCTGCGACTGGAAGCTGCCCAGGCGGGAGTCGGTGGACAGTGCGGCGACGGAACAAGTGCGCAAGTGGCTCGCGGGGACGACCGCTCCGGGAACCGGGCGCACGGGGATCGGCGTCGGGGTAGGGG
>NZ_JASJXJ010000141.1:0-10498 GCF_035018685.1 Cryobacterium sp. RTC2.1 | reverse complement strand
GACGTGGCGCGCTTGCGCGCCTGGCGGACCGGCTTCTCGGCGGCGACAGGGGCCTCCGTGGTGCCGGTGCCACCGGCGTAGGTGGTGGGGGCCGTCGTGCGACGGGTCGTCGCGGCGGCGTCCGGGAGGATGAGGCCGATGCCGAGGTCGCCGTCAGCGTTGACGTGCGCGGCGGCGGGGGCAGCGGTCGCGGTGGTGGCGCGGCGCGGCGCACACTTGCGCGGCGGGGCTTCGACGAGAGTCGCGGTCGCGGCTGCTGCCGCGGCCGGCTCGGCGACGGCCGGCTCGGAAACGAGCTGCTCGGAGACGACCGGCTCGGTCGCGGCGAAGGCGGGGATTTCGAGCTCGGGGCTCACGGTGTCGCCACCGGCCTGGACGGCGGTGATGGCGGAGACGAGCTCGCCCTTGCGGAGCTTGGAGGAGCCGGGGATGCCCAGTTCGAGCGCGAGAGCCTGAAGCTCTGCGACACGGAGGGTTCCCAGGCGGGATGAATCCGCGGCACTTGCGCGGAGGTTGACGTCAGTCACGAAAATTTGTCCTTTCCCCCGGCACGAACATTTACGAAAACCGGGGAAGCTGTGGCAACGTCGGAGGCGCTGCGGGTGGTTCAATCCCACAGAAAGTGGATTGAAGTGAACACACACAGCCACGCACAGATGTCGCGATAGCAGTGAGTTACGGGAAATGCACCATCGAAAGGAACCGGTCGTTAGGCGATTTCTTCGGGTACGCCATCGACTCTAGCAGAGCATTCCGAGAACGGATGCCGCGCCATCCCCTGCCGCGGCACCCCCCGTTCGCGCGCTTCAGGTCAGGCGGCGACTGCCGCGTCCGTGTGGGTGACGGTCGCGCCCTGGAAGTCCACGGCGAGCATGAGTGCCTGCCAGGGGGTCTCCGAGTTCGCGGCGACGAGCTCCGCGGCGACGAGGCGCTGGCCGGGGTCGCTCGCGAGCACGAGGATCGACGGGCCGGCTCCGGAGACGACGGCCGCGAAGCCGTGCTCCCTGAGCAGGGTGATCAACCGGTTGGTCTCGGGCATCGCGGCGGCACGGTAGCTCTGGTGCAGCTTGTCCTCTGTCGCGGCGAGCAGCAGCTCCGGGCTCTGGATGAGCGCGGCGATGAGCAGCGCGGAGCGGGACAGGTTGAAGACGGCGTCCTCGTGCGGCACGGTCTCGGGCTGGAGGCTGCGGGCGAGCGCGGTCGACATGGCCTGCTCAGGCACGAACACGAGCGGCTTCACGCCGCGGTGCACCATCAGCTTCTTGTGCCGGGGGCCCTCCGGGGTCGTCCACGCGATCGTGAGGCCGCCGAAGAGTGCGGGCGCGACGTTGTCCGGGTGCCCCTCCATCTCGGTGGCGAGGGTGAGCAGTGCTTCGGAGTCGATGTCGACGATGCCCTCGAGCAGGCCCTTGGCGGCCATGATCCCGGAGACGATCGCTGCCCCAGAGGATCCCATGCCGCGGCCGTGCGGGATCTTGTTGTGGGCGACGAGCGCGAGGCCCGGCATCCGCTGCCCATAGGCGGCGAAGGTGTGCGCGATGGCCTGCACGACGAGGTTCGTCTCGTCGGTCGGCACCACGCCGGCGCCGACGCCCTGCACGTCGACGAACACGCCGGGTTCCTCACGCACGCTCACGTCGAGGCGGTCGTAGTAGGAGAGGGCGAGGCCGAGGGTGTCGAAGCCGGGGCCGAGGTTCGCGGTCGTCGCGGGAACCTGGACGGTCACCGAACGTCCGGCGAGGAGGGAAGGACCGGACACGGCTTCGGCCAGGGTCACTTCTTGGCCAGACCGAGGACGCTGGCGATTTCGGCGGTGTCGACGGGCACGACGGTCGGAGTGATCTCGGCGCCGTCCGCGGTGCGGAGCGCCCACTGCGGGTCCTTGAGGCCGTGGCCGGTGACCGTGAGCACGACCGTCGCGCCGGCGGGGATGAGCCCGGCTTCGGCACGCTCGAGCAGGCCTGCGACGCTGATCGCGGAGGCGGGTTCGACGAAGATGCCGACCTCTGCGGAGAGGATGCGGTAGGCCTCGAGGATTTTGGCGTCGCTGATCGCGCCGAAGTAGCCGTTCGTGAGCTTCTGCGCCGCGAGGGCGAGGTCCCAGGACGCCGGGTTGCCGATGCGGATGGCGCTCGCGATGGTCTCGGGGTGGTCTACGCGGTGGCCGAGCACGATCGGGGCGCTGCCGGCGGCCTGGAAGCCGAACATGCGCGGGAGCTTCGTGGTCGCGCCGCGCTCGAGTTCTTCGGTGTAGCCGCGGGTGTACGCGGTGTAGTTCCCGGCGTTTCCGACGGGGACGATGTGGATGTCCGGCGCGTCTTCGAGCACCTCGACGACCTCGAAGGCCGCCGTCTTCTGGCCCTCGATGCGGTCGGGGTTGACAGAGTTGACGAGGTGCACCGGGTAGTTGGCCGAGAGGTCGCGGGCGATGTCGAGGCAGTCGTCGAAGTTGCCCTGCACCTGCAGGAGCTGCGCGTTGTGCGCGATGGCCTGGCTGAGCTTGCCGAGGGCGATCTTGCCCTCCGGCACGAGCACGACCGCGAGGATGCCGGCGTGAGTCGCGTATGCGGCGGCCGAGGCAGAGGTGTTGCCGGTCGAGGCGCAGATGACGGCCTTCGCGCCGTCTTCGACGGCCTTCGAGATCGCCATCGTCATGCCGCGGTCCTTGAAGGAGCCGGTCGGGTTCATGCCCTCGTACTTGATCCAGACCTTCGCGCCGGTGCGCTTCGACAGCGCGGGGGCGGGAATCAACGGCGTGCCACCCTCGCCGAGCGTGATGATCGGGGTCGCGTCGGTGATGTTCAGGCGGTCGGCGTATTCACGCAGCACTCCCCGCCACTGACGGGACTGGGTCTTCACGGCCTGCGTGGACTCTCGTTCGCTGGACATCAGGCTCCTTCAACTCTCAAAACGGATGCGACGGTGGTGACAAATCTGTTGGCGGCGAGGTCGGTCACGGTGGCGGCGAGTGCCGCCTCCGTTGCCTCGTGGGTTCCGATCACAAGGGTAGCCGTGGACGGGACGGCCGCGTGACTGGACGTGAGGGGACGTGCGGGGGTCATCGACTGCTCGACGAGGGCCAGCGAGACGCCATGGTCACTGAACACCCCGGCCAGGGTCGCGAGCACGCCCGGCTCGTCGGTCACCTCGAGGGTGACCGCGTAGCGGGTCGTGATGCTGCCGATGTCGAAAACGGGCAGGTCGGCGTGGATCGAGGCCGCGACTCCGGGGCCGCCGGCGATGTGGCGGCGGGCGAGGGAGACCAGGTCGCCGAGCACTGCGGATGCGGTCTCGACTCCCCCGGCGCCCGCGCCGTAGAACATCAGGCTGCCCGCGGATTCGGCCTCGACGAAGACGGCGTTGTTCGCTCCGTGCACGGCCGCGAGCGGGTGGCTGCGCGGCACCATCGCGGGGTAGACCCGGGCGGAGACCCCGGCCTGGCCGGTCGCGGCATCCGTGATGCGTTCGCAGATGGCGAGGAGCTTGACCACGTAGCCGGCCTTGCGGGCGGACTCGATCTGCGCGGGCGTGACCTCGGTGATGCCTTCGCGGTAGACGGATGCGAGCGGCACGTGGGTGTGGAAGGCGAGGCTCGCGAGAATGGCCGCCTTCTGCGCCGCGTCGTAGCCGCCGATGTCCGCGGTCGGGTCGGCTTCGGCGTAGCCGAGCTCCGTCGCGGTGGCGAGGGCTTCCTCGAGGCTGTCCCCATCGGTGTCCATCCGGTCGAGGATGAAGTTCGTGGTGCCGTTGACGATGCCGAGGATGCGGTTGATCTGGTCGCCGCCGAGGCTGTCGCGCAAGGGCCGCAGGATCGGGATGGCGCCTGCGACGGCGGCCTCGTAGTTGAGCTGGGCGCCGACCTGGTCTGCGACGGCGAAGAGTTCGGGCCCGTGGGTCGCGAGGAGAGCCTTGTTCGCGGTGACGACATCCGCCCCTGAGTTCATCGCCATCAGGATGTAGCTGCGGGCCGGTTCGATGCCGCCGAGCAGTTCGATGACGACGTCCGCGCCGAGGATGAGGGACTCGGCGTCGGTCGTGAAGAGCTCGTGCGGCAGGTCGACGGTGCGTTCGGCGTTGACGTCGCGCACGAGGATGCCGACGAGTTCGAGGCCGGCGCCGACCCGGTTGGCGAATTCCTCGCTCTGCTCGAGCAGCAGCCGGGCGACCTGGGCGCCGACGTTGCCGCCGCCCAGGAGGGCGACGCGCAGGTTGCGGTATTCGATCATCGGATGGCTTCCTTCGGTTGATCGGTGCCGGCGGGGGCCGCGACGACGGCGGTGATCCCGGTGTCGCGGGAGAGCAGGTCGGCGATCGTCTCGCCGCGGACGAGCAACCGGGCGGCGCCGTCCAGCACGGCGACGACCGGCGGGCGGCCAAGGTAGTTGTAGTTACTCGCGAGGGAGTAGCAGTACGCACCGGTCGCGGCGACGGCGACGAGGTCGCCGGGGCCGACGTCGCCGGGCAGGTAGTCGGCGTCGACGACGATGTCGCCGCTCTCGCAGTGCTTGCCCGCGACGCGTACGAGCACGGGCTCCGCGGTGCTCGAGCGGCCCGCGAGCCGCACAGAGTAGTCGGCGCCATAGAGCGCCGGCCGGGCGTTGTCGCTCATGCCGCCGTCGATGCTCACGTAGAGCCGCGGCGCACCCGACACGTCGACGGCCTTGGTGGTGCCGACCTCGTACAGGGTGATGCCCGCCGGGCCGATGATGGAGCGGCCGGGCTCGAAGGCGACGATGGGCACCGGGATGCCGCGCGCCGCACACTCTGCCGCGACGATGTCGGCCAGACGGGCGGCGAGTTCGTGGATCGGGGTGGGCGTGTCCGCGTCGGTGTACGCGATGCCGAAGCCGCCGCCGAGGTTGAGCTCGGGAACAGGCCCGCCGACGAGGAGCGCGGCGTGCACGGCGAGCAGGCGGGAGGCGGACTCTGCGAACCCGTCGGCTCCGAAGATCTGGGAACCGATGTGGCAGTGCAGGCCGATGAAGCGCAGGGCCGGCTCCGCACGGATCAGGGCGACGAGGCGCGGGCCATCCTCGAGCGTGATGCCGAACTTCTGGTCCTCGTGCGCGGTGGCGAGGAACTCGTGCGTGTGCGCGTGCACGCCGCTGTTGACCCTGAGCCGCACGTTCTGCACGATGCCGTGCCGGGCCGCTGCCGCGGCGACACGGGAGATCTCGACGGTCGAGTCGATCACGATCGTGCCGACGCCGGTGGCACAGGCCTCGTCGATCTCGGCGAGGGACTTGTTGTTGCCGTGGAAGCCGAGGCGGGCGCCGGGCGCGCCGGCCGCGAGGGCGACGGCGAGTTCCCCGCCGCTGCAGACGTCGATGTTGAGTCCCTCGGCGAGCATCCAGCGGGCGACCTCGCTCGACAGGAAGGCCTTGCCGGCGTAGTAGACCTTGACCGTGGTGCCGATGCGGGAGAATTCTGCCTCGAAGGCGGAACGGAGGGCGGATGCGCGGGCGCGGGCATCCGCTTCGTCGATGACGTAGAGCGGGGTGCCGAACCGGGCGGCCAGGTCAGGCGCGGAGACGCCGCCGATGACGAGGTCGCCGGCAGGCGCGCGGTGCATGGTCGCGGGCCAGAGGCCGGCCGAGAGCGCGTTGGCGTCTCCGGGCAGGACGAGCCAGTCGGGGGCGAGCGGGTTGGTGGCCACGGGTGAAAACCTCACGGGAAAGTCGAGTGGGTGTCTCACTGAGTGGCGAGCGAACCCGGATTGGTCCCTGAAGCCAGTGAAGATTCCGCCGGTATGACAGCGAACCTGCACCGATTCTAGCGAGCAAGGGGTGCGCGCGCCGAATCAGCCGGCGGAGCAGGTGCCGAGGGTGGTCAGCGACTGCGCGGTGAGCGTCAGGGTGCTCGACTCCAGCGTAATGCGCGCCCGCCCCGGTGTGACGTCGACGCCGGCGAGGTTGACGCCCTCGGGGAGGTACCCGGCCACGCACACCCGGACCGGCTGCTGGCCGAGCACGAGCGGCAGGATTGCCGTCGCATCGAGGCTGCCCGCCCCGGTGGTGATCGTCGCATTGCTCGGTGTGAAGAGCAGCGAGTCGGCCGCAGCGGTCGGGGTGGCGGTGGCCTGGTAGCCGATGTCCAGGCCGAAGACGCTCACGCTGCCCTCGTACTGCACGGTGCCGTCGCCGAGCACGAGGTTGGCTGCGGGCGCCCCCTTCGGCAGGGCCGCCGCGAGCAGGGTGTTGAGCGCCGCCTGGTCGAGGTCGACCGTTCCGCGCACGTCGCCGACCTGTTTGGCCTGGTCGACGGGCACGTCGGTCGCGACGAGGTGAACGGATGCCGGCACGCCGTTCACCGTGAGGGCGGGAGCGACCAGGGTGACCCGGTCGAAGCTCCCCATCAGGTACTGCGCGATCACGGACAGGCCGCCGATCGAGACGGACACGTCGCCCGTGACCGAATCGGGCAGGTGCGCCGCGATCTCGGCCTTCGCCCGGTTCTCGGCGTAGTTGCGCACGCCGGCATCGGCGACGAAGAAGGCGGCGACGAGGGCGAGCACCACGATCGTCGCGATGATGAAACCACTCAGGCCACGGCGCCTGCGCGTTGCGGCTCCCCTGCCCGTTGCGGCGTCGCGGTCCACGGTCACATCCGCTCGGGAGCAGCCACGCCGAGGAGGCCGAGGCCGTTGCGGATGACCTGGCCGGTCGCGTCGTTGAGCCAGAGGCGCGTGCGGTGCAGTTCCGTGACGGGCTCGTCGCCAAGCGGGATCACCCGGCAGTTGTCGTACCAGCGGTGGTAGTAGCCGGCGACCTCTTCGATGTACCGGGCGATGCGATGCGGCTCGCGCAGTTCGGCGGCGAGGGCGACCATGCGCGGGTATTCCTGGAGCACGCCGAGCAGGGCGGACTCGCTGTCGTGCACGAGCAGCTCAGGGGCGAAGTCGGTGCGTTCGACGCCCGCTGCCGCGGCGTTGCGGGCGACGGAGCAGGTGCGCGCGTGGGCGTACTGCACGTAGAAGACCGGGTTCTCGTTGCTGTGCTTGCCGAGCAGGTCGAGGTCGATGTCGAGCGCGGTGTCGCTCGAGGAGCGCACGAGCGAGTAGCGGCCGGCGTCGACGCCGACGGCGTCGACGAGGTCGTCGAGGGTCACGATCGTGCCGGCGCGCTTGGACATCCGCAACGGTTCGCCGTCCTTGAGCAGGTTGACCATCTGGCCGATCAGAATCTGCAGGTTGACCCCTGGGACGTCACCGAAGGCCTCGACCATGGCCATCATGCGGCCGACGTAGCCGTGGTGGTCTGCACCGAGCATGATCAGGTTCTGGTCGAAGCCGCGCTCGCGCTTGTCGAGGTAGTAGCCGAGGTCGCCGGAGATATAGGCCGGTTCACCGTTCGAGCGGATGATGACCCGGTCACGGTCATCGCCGAAGGTCGTCGTACGGAGCCAGATGGCGCCATCCGCTTCGAAGATGTGGCCGAGGCCGCGCAGGCGCTCGATGGCCCGGTTGACCGCGCCGGACTCGTGCAGCGAGTCCTCGTGGAAGTAGACGTCGAAGTCGACGCCGAAGCCGTGCAGCTTCTCCTTGATCTCGGTGAACATCAGGTCGACGCCGATCGAGCGGAAGGCTTCCTGCTGTTCCTCGCGGGGCAGGTCGGCGATCGGGGTTGTTCCGTCGTACTTCGCGACGACCTGGTCGGCGATGTCGCCGATGTACGCTCCGCCGTAGCCGTCCTCGGGGGTGTGCTCGCCGAGATAGGCGGCCAGGACGCTGCGGGCGAAACGGTCGATCTGCGAACCGTGGTCGTTGAAGTAGTACTCGCGCGTGACATCCGCACCCTCCGCCTGAAGCACCCGGGCGAGGCTGTCGCCCACGGCGGCCCAGCGGACGCCGCCCATGTGGATGGGGCCGGTGGGGTTGGCCGAGACGAACTCGAGGTTGATCTTGATGCCGTCGTAGAGGTGGCCGGTGCCGTATGCCGGGCCGGCTTCGACGATGGTCTTCGCGAGCGCGCCGGCGGATGCCGCTTCGAGGCGGATGTTGATGAAGCCGGGGCCGGCGATTTCGACGGAGGCGACGTCGGGCAGCGCCTCGAGCCCTGCCGCGAGTTCGGTGGCGACCTCGCGCGGCTTGTAGCCGAGCGGCTTGGCGATCTTCATCGCGATGCTCGAGGCCCAGTCGCCGTGGTCGCGGTTGCGCGGGCGTTCGAGGGTGACGTCGCCGGCGTTGGCCAGGACGAGGTCGAGCCCACCGGTGTCGATGCCTTCTGCGCGTCGGCGCTCACCCAACTGCTGGATCAGGGCGAACAGGGATTCGGAAAGCTCGGCGGGGGTCACGGAAACCAAGCTTACCGGCCCGGTTTCGAGGACCTCGCTTGGTAAGGTCAACCCGTGACTCTCTTCGATTCGCCCGCCTCCCCGTCCGCCCGGCGCTTGCGCGCCGGAGTCTTCCTCTGCGTCGGCGCGCTGAGTCTCATTGGCTTGTCCGGCTGCGCAGCGGATGCAGCGCCCTCGGCCTCCGGTTCGGCGAGCGCCCCCGCGACCGGGGGTTCTTCCTCGTCAGCGAGCGCATCGGCCGCCGCGACGGCAACACCGACGCCCACGCCGACCCCGGCAGGGACCGCTGTCGCGATGACGTGCACCGACCTGCTCACCCTGGACGACGTCTACGCGTTCAACCCGAACTACGGCACCGACCCCTCCTACAAGCCGACATCCTCATCGGCCAAGACCGCGGCCTCCTTCCAGGGACTCACGTGCGGCCTGCTCAACCAGTCGAGCGACGGCACAATCGAAATCTCGCTCACCCAGCCCAACGCGCAGCTCATGACGCAGCAGCAGGACAAGGCCGTCGCGTCGTCGAAGATCGTCCCGACCTATGGCACTCCCCCGACCGTCCAGGGCTTCTTCGCCGTGACCAACGGCATCGGCGAGGCTCAGGTCTTCACCGACACGTACTGGCTCACGATCAGCTCATCGAACTTCCTGGAGCCCGGCGACGCCGAGTCCCTCGTCTCCGCGGCCCTCGGCCACCTGAAGTAGCTCGCCCCACCCTGACGAAGAGGGCAAAAATCCCGCGCAACGGCGGAACTCCCGCGCTCGATTCCGCCCGCTGACGGCCGCTGTGCCGAGCGCGGGAGTTGCGCCTCAACGCGGGTGGCATACCACGAGCGCAGCGGCGGAACACCCGCGCCGGATGGCCGCAGCGCTCCCGATTAGGTGCCGGTGCGAACACCGGCCTCCCGGATGCTGGTAACCTAGTGTTTTCCCGGGCCCCCATAGCTCAGGGGATAGAGCACTGCCCTCCGGAGGCAGGGGCGGCAGTTCGAATCTGCCTGGGGGCACACCAATAAAAGTCCAGACCAGCGGCTAATCTGTCTCAGTCCCGAGGTTCTCAAGATCGTCGTGTGACTTCGATTTGACTTCAATTACTTTCACGGCCACCTGATTCAGCGCGACTGCAACACTGTCGAGGTCCGAATCAAAGAGGTCCGCGTAGGTGTCGAGAGTCTCCTTCGCGGAGGCGTGACCCAGCATTCTTTGGAGTGCTTTGACGTTGGCACCGGCCGATACAGCAAGGCTTGCGCATGTATGACGGAGCTCATGCGGAGTCAGGCCCGGGACGCCGATTTCCGCGGCTGCCGCAGTCAGGAAGCCACGGCGGAAGATGCGATTGCGGAGCACACCTCCGCCTCGTTGTCCGACGAAGACGTGGTCGCCTGGCTTCCGGTCCGCGATTGCCTGTTCCAGTCTCAAGAGAATGAATGCGGGAACCGGGATTGATCGCTCCTCATAGTCTTTGGGCGTGGATTCCTCGAGGTAGCCGTTGATCTCGATCATCGTGTGCCGCACCTCGAGCCGGCCGCGCTTTACATCAACATCAGCAACGGTGAGTCCGGCCAGTTCGCCCCAGCGAAGGCCGCAATAGCTCAACACGAGGACCACGAGTCCATATCCAACGCCTCGACCCTCGACGGCTTCCTCGAGGTCATGGACCTGCTCGTGAGTCAAGTACGTCTTGGAAACTTTGGAAACCTTGGGGAGCTTCAGGCGGGCGGCAGGATTCGTAGTGATCCGGCCATCGTCGACGGCCATCTGCAGCGCGCCCCCCAGCGTATTGACGATTTTGCGCACGGACCAAGGCGCTTGGGTTTCAGAGAGCCTTGAGGCCCATTCCTGGACGGTCATCCGTTCCAAGTCGCCGAGGGGAATGCCCCCGAGGTCGGGAGCGATATTGCGCCGGATTATGCCTTGGGCCCTATCGATGGTGGAAGGTCGGAGATCGCTACGCGTCGCGAGCCAGCGATCCATCCACTCGGCCACAGTTACCCGAGAGCGCGTGGGATCTACGTAGGAGCCGCGACTCTTCGACACTTCAACCGAGGCGAGGAACAGCGTTGCTTCCTTCTTCGTTGAGAACCCACGTCTGGTGGTAGAGCTGTGGTCGGGCTTCCGGTACTGAACGCTGTTAACGCCGACCGAAAATAGGGCCAGTATCGCCGATTGAAAACAGGGCCACCGACCATTATGGAAGGTGATCAAT
>NZ_JASJXJ010000140.1:0-10825 GCF_035018685.1 Cryobacterium sp. RTC2.1 | reverse complement strand
GGGCAGGCCGCCGACGATCATGCCGCCGCCGATGCCGCTTGCCCCGCCGTTCAGGTAGATCAGGTCGGTGATGCCCTTGCCCGCGCCGAAGTAGCGTTCGGCGAGCGCCCCGAGGCTCGCGTCGTTCGCGGCCACGACGGGGAACCCGGTGGCCTGCTCGAGCATGTCCGTGAGCGGTTCGTCGACCCAGCCGAGGTGCGGGGCGAGCCGGACGAGCCCGTCGTGGGCGCGCACGAGGCCCGGAACGGCGACACCGATGCCGACGACCCGGAACCGGGCCTCGAGCTCGCCGCGCATCCCGTCGATGACGGCTGCGGCGATGTTGACGGCCTCCGTCGGGCTCGGGGTGTGCTCGGTCGGGTAGCGGATGCGGCGGTGCACGGTGCCGTCGAGGCCCACGATCCCGATCGTGACCGCGTCGATCTCGGGGTTCACGGCGAGGGCGACGACCGCGGCGGCCACGTGCACGATGGGGCTCGGCCGGCCGACCTGGTTCGTCGAGTCCGGGTCCCGCTCCCCCGCGAGGCCGAGCTGGGCGAGCTCGCCGACGAGGGCGGCGATGGTCGACCGGTTCAGCCCGGTGAGGCGGGTCAGCTGGGCGCGGGAGGTGGGCCCGTTGCGGTGGACGAGGCGCAGAATGACCGACAGGTTGTGCCGACGGATGTCGTCGTGGTTGTTGCCCTGCACCTGGTACTCCTCCGTCCGCGCGTGTTGCACAAGGCTACCGCCCGCGCCCCGGGGTCAGCGTCCGCCGCTGCGCCGCTTGTTGAAGATGTCGAACGCGACCGCGAGCAGGAGGACGAGACCCTTGATGGCCATCTGCCACGCGGCATCCACCGAGAGGATCGACAGTCCCATGTTCAGGACACCCATCACGAGGCCACCGACGATGGCTCCGACGACCGTTCCCACGCCGCCCTGAACGGCTGCGCCGCCGATGAAGACCGCGGCGATGGCGTCCAGTTCGTAGTTCTGCCCTGCCGAAGCCACGGCGCCGCCTGCGCGGGCCGTGCTGTCCACGCCGGCGAGTCCGGCGAGCACGCCCATGTTGACGAAGACGTAGAAGTTGACCCATTTGGTCTTCACGCCGCTCATCATGGCGGCGAAGAGGTTGCCGCCGATCGCGTAGACGTGACGGCCGAAGACGGTCTGGTTCAGCATGAACGTGTAGCCGAGAATCAGGACGGCGAGGACGATCAGGATGATCGGGGTGCCGCGGTAACCGGAGAGAAGCCAGGCCAGCCACATGATCGCGATGACCGCAATGCCGGACTTGACGGCCATCTGCACGACGGACTCCATGGGCAGCTCGAGGCGCCGCAGGGTCGCACGGGTGCGCAGCTGCTGCGCGACGAGGGCGATGCAGGTGATGGCGCCGAGGGCGAGAGTCAGGGTGTCCCGTCCGCCGAGCTCACCCAGCACTCCGGGCAACCAACCGGCGCCGATCGCCGTGAAGGAGTCCGGCAGCCCGCTGATCGTGCCACCGGTCAGCAGGACGAGCGTGAGGCCGCGGAAGATCAGCATGCCGGCGAGGGTCACGATGAAGGCGGGGATTCCGACGAAGGCGATCCAGAAGCCCTGCCAGGCGCCCACGACCGCACCCACGACGAGGGCGAGCAACACGGCCGCCCACCACGGGAAGCCCCATTGGTTCGTCGCGATGGCCGAGACCGCACCGACCATGGCGACGACGGAGCCGACCGAGAGGTCGATGTGGCCGGCGATGATCACGACGACCATGCCGATCGCGAGGATCAACACGTAGGCGTTCTGCTGGATGAGGTTGTTCACGTTGCCGGGCAGCAGCAGCCGGCCCTTCGTGAGCACTTCGAACAGAACGATGATGACGACGAGCGCGGCGAGAATGCCGTACTGGCGGAAGTTGATGGCCAGCCGGGGCTTGCGCGTGGCTGGGGTGGTGGTGGTCATTGCGGTCTAGTCCTTTCCCGCAGTCATGAGGTGCATGAGGCTTTCCTGGGTGGCATCCTTCGCGGCGACTTCGCCTGTGATGCGACCCTCGGAGATCGCGTAGATGCGATCGGAGATGCCGAGAAGCTCCGGTAGTTCGGAGGAGATGACGACGACGGCCTTTCCTGCCGCGGCGAGCTCGTTGATGATGCCGTAGATCTCGTACTTGGCGCCGACGTCGATGCCTCTGGTCGGTTCGTCGAGGAAGAGCACGTCGGGGCCGGTGAAGACCCACTTCGACAGCACGACCTTCTGCTGGTTGCCGCCGGAGAGCTGGCCGGTGATCGACGAGACGCTCGGCGCCTTGATGTTCATCCGCCTGCGGTAGTCGTCCGCGACCTTGTACTCGCGGTGGCGGTCGATCACGCCGAACCGGGCGAGGGTCGCCAGCGCCGCCGCCGAGACGTTCACGGTGATGTCGCCGATCAGGTTGAGCCCGTATTTCTTGCGGTCCTCCGTCGCGTACGCGATTCCGTTGCGGATGGCTTCGTCGACCGTGCGCACCGAGATCTCGGTGCCGTTCTTGAAGACCCGGCCGGTGATGTTGGTGCCGTACGAGCGTCCGAAGATGCTCATGGCCAGTTCGGTGCGGCCCGCGCCCATCAGCCCGGCGAAGCCGACAACCTCGCCAGCGTGCACGGTGAAGGAGGCGTTGTCGACGACCTTCCTGCTGGTGTCCACCGGGTGGTACGCGTTCCAGTCCTCAACCCGGAGGATCTCTGCGCCGATCTTCGGGTCCCTGGGCGGGAACATGCTGTTGAGGTCGCGGCCGACCATCGAGCGGATGATGCGGGCCTGGGTCGCGTCCGGACCGTGCATGTCGATCGTCTCGATCGTCTTGCCGTCCCGGATCACGGTCACCGTGTCCGCGATCCGGCGGATCTCCTTGAGCTTGTGGGAGATGATGATGCTCGTGATGCCCTGGCCCCGCAGGTGCTCGATCAGGTCGAGCAGGTGGTCGGAGTCTTCGTCGTTGAGAGCCGCGGTCGGCTCGTCGAGGATCAGGAGCTTGACCCGCTTCGACAGCGCCTTGGCGATCTCCACGAGCTGCTGCTTGCCGACGCCGAGCTCGAGCACCTTCGTGGCCGGGTTCTCGTCGAGACCGACCCGGGCGAGCAGGCTCGCGGCCTCGAGGTTGGTCTTGTTCCAGTCGATGACGCCGCGGGTGGCATTCTCGTTGCCGAGGAAGATGTTCTCCGCGATCGAGAGGTACGGGCTGAGCGCGAGTTCCTGGTGGATGATGACGATCCCGACCGCTTCGCTGTCGTTGATCGATCTGAACTGGGCCTCTTCCCCCTCGAATTCGATCGTGCCGTCGTAGCTGCCGTGCGGGTAGACGCCGCTCAGCACCTTCATCAGCGTCGACTTGCCTGCGCCGTTCTCACCGCAGATGCCGTGCACCTTGCCGCGCTCGACCTCGAGGGTGACTGAGTCGAGGGCTTTGACCCCGCTGAAGTCTTTCCCGATGTCGATCATCCGAAGAATCGGACCGTTCATGTGTGTCGCTCCTGTCAGCGAATACGTCGTTCGGGTGCGTACCGACCGCGGTGGTGGCGAAGCCCAGGGCCCCGCCACCACCGCTGTCGGTACGGAATTCGGTTTCTTCGGTACGGCTTAGAGGCCGACGTCCGATGCCTTGATGAACCCGGAATCGATGAGCTTCGTCTGCACGAGGTCCTTCGTGACGACCTCAGGGGCCAGCAGGTAGGACGGGACGACCTTCTTGCCGTTGTCGTACGTCTTGGTGTCGTTCACCTCGACCGTTGTGCCGGCCGCGATCGACTGGATCATCGTGAAGACCTGGGCGCCCAGGGTACGGGTGTCCTTCCAGACGGTCATCGACTGGGTGCCCGCGAGGATGGCCTTGACGTTCGCCTTGTCCGCATCCTGGCCCGTGATGAGCGGGTAGTCGGCTCCGGCGGTGTAGCCGGCCGACTTGAGGGAGGCTTCGATGCCGACCGCGAGGCTGTCGTTCGGGGAGAGCACGACGTTGACCTTGGCGCCGTTGCCGTAGAACGAGGAGAGCCGGTTGTCCATCTCGGCCTGGGCCTTGTCAGACGCCCACCCCTGGATGCCGATCGTTGTCCACTCGTCGTTCGTCTTCGGAGCCTTGCCGCTCGGGACGACCAGCTGGCCGCTCGTCACGTAGGGCAGGAGCACGTCCCACGCGCCGGAGAAGAAGTACTTGGCGTTGTTGTCGTCGGGGCTGCCTGCGAAGGGCTCGAGGTTGAACGGACCCTTGCCGTCCTTGAGGCCGAGTTCCTTTTCGATGAACTGGCCCTGCAGTGTGCCGACCTTGTAGTTGTCGAACGTCGCGTAGTAGTCGACGTCGGCGGTCCCGTTGATCAGGCGGTCGTAGGCGATGACCGTGGCGTCCTGCTTCTTCGCGTCGGCGAGTGCCGGTGCGAGTACCTTGCCGTCGATCGCTGCGACGACGAGGATCTTGGCCCCGCCGGCGACCTGGTTCTGGATCTGGCTGATCTGCTGGTCGGTCTTGTTGTCGGCGTACTGAAGGTCGACGGTGCAGCCGGCCCCTTCGAGCTTGGTCTTGAGGCCTTCGCCGTCGTTGATCCAGCGCTCGAGGCTTCTCGTGGGCATCGAGATGCCGACGTTGCAGTCCGCGATTGCTGCCGTGGTGCTTCCGGTCCCTGATGTGGTGGCCGTTGAACACGCCGCGAGCGAGAGCGCAACGGCCCCCGTAGCGACAATCGTGAACAGCCTCTTGGTTTTCGTCATGATCTGCTTTCTGCTCTGAATGCTGTGATCGCACGAGGAGGCGGCAGGAAAACCACCATTACCCCCTTGTAACGCTGTCATCAACGTGGCGACACGCGCTTATGTTGACGCATCCAACATATAACAGGATTCGGCCCCGAGTCACCCCCTCTTTTGGGCCAAGGACGCAGATCTGGCAATTACAACGTGAGAATTCAGGGCCGGAACCGAATTTGTTGCACAAAACCGCAAAATCGTGCGCGTGCACGGTTTTCCCGGCGCACCAGAGTGACCTTTCCGGTCGAGAGCGACCGCGGAAACGGGCGCTCTCGACCGGAAAGGTGGCAGGATCAGGCGGCGGGGATCAGGCGGCGGGGATGATTCCCGTGGCGACGAGCTTCGCGTACCAGAGGGCACTGTCCTTGGGGGTGCGCACCTCGGTGTCATAGTCCACGTAGACGATGCCGAACCGCTTCGAGTAGCCATAGGCCCACTCGAAGTTGTCCATGAACGACCAGACCTGGTACCCGCGCAGGTCGACGCCGCGCGCGAGGGCCCGGTGTGCGGCGGTGAAGTGCCGCTGCAGGTAGTCGGTGCGCAGGGGGTCGTGCACGGCGGGGCCGTCCGCTTCCTGCACGAGGGTGTCCGGGAAGGCTGCGCCGTTCTCGGTGATCATGAGCGGCTGGTCCGGGAATTCCTCGCTGAGCGACACGAGCAGTTCCTCGAGGCCCGCGGGCTCGATGTTCCAGCCCATGTCGGTGTACGGGCCGGCCTGCTGCACGAATTCGACCCGGTCGGCTCCGGGCCAGGGAGAGCCGGCGGCATCCTTGTGGCCGTCGGCGCTCTGGCGCGGGGCCTCGCCGTCCCAGAGCCGCACTCGCGTGGTCGAGTAGTAGTTGACGCCGAGCACGTCGATCGGCTGGTGGATGATCCCGGTGTCGCCGGGCCGCACGAAGGACCAGTCGGTGATCGCTGCGGTGTCGGCGAGGACATCCGCCGGGTACTCGCCCTTCAGCAGCGGGCCGAGGAAGACCCGGTTGCCGAGGCCGTCGATCTGCCGAACGGCCTCTGGCCCGCCGGGGCCCTCGCCGCGCACGACGTGGAGGTTGAGCGTGATCGAGAAGTCCGGGTCGTTCGTGACGACCTTCCGGAGTTCCGTGATCGCGAGCCCGTGCGCGAGGTTGAGGTGGTGGACCGCGGTCAACGCCTCCGCACCGTCGGTTCGACCCGGCGCGTGCGCCCCGGAGCCGTAGCCCAGGTACGCCGAGCACCACGGCTCGTTGAGCGTCGTCCAGGTGTCGATCCGGTCGCCGAGAGCCGCGCCCATGATCCGCGCGTACTCGGCGAACGCGTATGCGGTCTCGCGGTTGGTCCAGCCGCCCTCGTCCTCCAGGGCCTGCGGGAGGTCCCAGTGGTAGAGCGTCGCGATCGGACGGATGCCGCGCTCGAGCAGCCCGTCGACGAGCCGCTCGTAGAACGCGAGGCCCTTCTCGTTGACCGGGCCGCGGCCGGTGGGCTGGATCCGTGACCACGAGATCGAGAACCGGTACGCGTGCAGGCCCAGCCGTTGCATCAGGTCGAGGTCTTCCTCGAGGTGGTGATAGTGGTCGCTCGCCTTGTCGCCGGTGTCACCGTTCAGGATCGCGCCGGGCGTGTGGCTGAAGGTGTCCCAGATCGACGGGCCGCGGCCATCCTCATCGAAGGCACCCTCGATCTGGTACGCGGCCGTCGCCGAACCGAACACGAATCCGGCGGGGAACTCCAGCCCCGAGTCGCGGTAGTCCGGGTTGCCCTGGCGGGAATCGGTCATGAGAGGGTGGCCTTTCGATTCGCGGATGCTGAGGTGTCGCCTCCCGCGCGCCTGGCGCGGAACGCGGCGTCCGAGTCACTCTGCACCGTGACCCCGTCGCCGTCTTCCACAATCGTAAAGGTCACGACGGAATCGCCGAGCGGATCCGACACGAGCACGGTCCTGGTGGCGTCGCCGCCGGGATAGACCGTGATCAGGACGTCATCGGTGTAGTCGTAGTCCGGCCGGTCGTCCCTGGCGCCCGTCGCGAGCACAGCGCCCTCCCGCACCCACAACGGAATGCTGTCGAACGCGTGGGTCTCGCGGCGCCAGGCCGGTCCGGCCGCGGTCTCGCCGGTCAGGTAGTTCGTCCACGTCCCGGCGGGGAGGTAGTACGACACGTCGCCGACCTCGCTGAAGACGGGAGCGACGAGCAGGTCGTGGCCGAGCAGGTACTGGCGATCGAGGTAGTCGACGGCGGGGTCGCCGGCGAATTCGATCTGCATCGGTCGCATGAAGGGGATGCCGGTGCGGTGCGCCTCGAGGCCGACCTGGTACAGGTAGGGCATCAGCGAGAGCTTGAGCTTCGTGAAGCGACGGGTGACGTCGACGGCGCTCTGGCCCGGTTCCTCCGTGCCGTCGTCGAAGAGCCACGGCACCCGGTAGCTCGTGGAGCCGTGCAGGCGGGAGTGACTCGACATCAGGCCGAAGGCGAGCCAGCGCTTGAGCACGGCCGCATTGGGCATGCCTTCGAAGCCGCCGATGTCGTGGCTCCAGAAACCGAAACCCGAGAGGGCGAGCGAGAGCCCGCCGCGCAGCGTCTCCGCCATCGACTCGTAGCTCGAGGAGTTGTCCCCGCCCCAGTGCACCGGCTGCTTCTGGCCGCCGACGGTCGCGGAGCGCGCGAACAGCACCGCGTCGCCGACGCCGTGGTGCTCCTGGAGCACCTCGAATACGGCGGCGTTGTAGAGCTGGGTGTACCAGTTGTGCATCCGCTGGGGGCTGGAGCCGTCGTGCCAGACCACGTCGAGCGGGATCCGCTCGCCGAAGTCGGTCTTGATGGCGTCGACGCCCTGGTCGAGCAGGTGCCGCAGCTTGCCCTGGAACCAGGTGACGGCATCCGGGTTGGTGAAGTCGACGAGGCCCATGCCGGCCTGCCAGAAGTCCCACTGCCAGACGGAGCCGTCAGCCCTCTTCACGAGGTAGCCGGCCGCCTGGGCCTCGTCGAAGATCGGGGCGCGCTGGGCAATGTACGGGTTGATCCAGGCGCTCACGTGCAGGTTCTTGCCGTGCAGGCGGGCGAGCATCCCCTCGGGGTCCGGGAACACCCGCGGGTCCCACTCGAAGTCGGTCCAGTTGAATTCGCGCATCCAGAAGCAGTCGAAGTGGAAGACCGAGAGGGGCAGGTCGCGTTCGGCCATGCCGTCGATGAAGGAGTTGACCGTCGCCTCGTCGTACTGGGTCGTGAACGAGGTCGACAGCCAGAGGCCGTACGACCAGGCCGGCACCTGGGCCGGGCGCCCGGTCAGCTCCGTGTAGCGGCCGAGCACGTCCTTGGGCGTCGGCCCGTAGATCACGAAGTATTCGAGGTACTCTCCGGCGACGGAGAACTGCACCTGTTCGACCGACTCGGTGCCGACCTCGAAGGAGACGTGCTCTGCGTGGTTGACGAGCACGCCGTAGCCCCGGTTGGTGAGGTAGAACGGGATGTTCTTGTAGGACTGCTCGCTCGAGGTGCCGCCGTCGGCGTTCCAGATGTCGATGGTCTGGCCGTTCTTCACGAGAGGGCCGAAGCGTTCGCCGAGACCGTAGACGAGTTCGCCGACGCCGAGCCCGAGCCGCGCGTGCACGTAAGCGGATGCGGCGGCGAGCCCGGTCTCCGTGACGCCGGAGACCCCGGTGGGTTCCGCCGCGATCGGCGCGCCGTCGGCGAGCTGCAGGTAGCCGATCGATTTCGGCCCGCTCTCGGTCAGGGTGCGCCCGTCGGCCTCGAAGCGGAGGCTCCAGGGGCTCCCCCTGTCGATGCGCGCGGTCAGGGGGCCGCTCGTGACCGTCCCACCGTCCGCGTCGACGGACACGATGCCGCTGCCGGTGACGGCGCCGTCGAGCTCGAACCCGGGCTCCGTGGCTCCGCCGGTGTTCTTGGCCACCCGCACCCGGATCACGCCGGGCAGCGGGGAGGACAGCGTCACCGAGAGCAGGGCACGGTTGAGCACGTCGCCGCGGTGGGCGATGACCTTGGTGGGGGCGTCGATCCGCAGTGCGTCGCCGTCACCCGTCGCGCAGGGCACGACCTCGAGGTCGTACGCCTCCTGTGCATAGAGCGGCGTGACGCCGGGTCGCACGTGCCAGAATCCATCGGTGAACTTCATTACTTGACTGCTCCTGCGGTAATGCCACGCGTCAGCGTGCGCTGGAAGATGAGGAAGAAGACGAGCGTCGGCAGCAGGCCGAGCAATGCGGATGCGCTCGTGGTGGTGACGTCCATCAGGCGATCGCCCTGCAGCACGCTGATCGCGACCGGGACCGTCTGGTTCGCGTTGCTGACCAGGAACGTCAACGGGATCAGGAATTCGTTCCAGGTCCAGATGAAGAAGAAGATCAGGAGCACCGCGAGGGTCGACCGGCTGATCGGGTAGACGACGCGCCAGAGGATCTGCCAGCGGCTCGCGCCGTCGAGGGAGGCCGCCTCGAGGAGTTCCTTCGGGAAGGTTCCGTAGACGCTCGACAGCAGGTAGGTGCCGAAGGCGCTCTGGATGACCGTGAAGATGATGATGACGGCCCAGATGTTGTCGTACAGGCCGACCTGCTTGAACATGAAGTAGAGCGGGTAGAGCAGGGCCTCCTGCGGCACCATGTTGGCGAGCAGGATCAGCACGACGATCCAGGTCCGACCGCGGATGCGGCCGATCCCGATCGCGTAGGCGTTGAACATCGACAGCAGCACGGCGGCCACGGCGACGACACTCGAGATGACGACGCTGTTCCAGAGCTTCTCCGGGAAGTTGACCCTGGTCCAGAAGTTGATGATGCCGTCGAAGTAGAGGTTGCTCGGCAGGGCAAGGGGGCCGGAGCTGTTGTAGTCGGCCGGAGACTTGAAGGAGTTGATCACGATCATCACGAACGGGATCGCGATGAACAGGCCGATGATGATGGCGATGAACAGGATGACCCAGTCGCCGGTGGTCTTGCGGGTGTGCACCTTGGGCAGCTTGAGCGGCTTTGGTTCCGGGGCGCCGGAATCGCGGCGGGGACGGATCTTGTCGGTCAGGGTAGTCATGGCTAGCGCTCCTCGTCCTGGCGCTCGAGCCGGGTCTGGAAAGTGATGAAGATGATCGCGACGATGGCGACCACGACGGTCAGGGCCGTTGCGATCGTTGCGCCGTAGCCGACCTGCTGGTTCTGGAAGAACTCGCTGTAGGAGTAGTAGCTCGGCACCATGGTCGATGTGCCCGGCCCGCCGCGGGTCAGGGCGTAGATCGGGCCGAACACCTTGAGGGCTGCGATCGTGCAGGTCAGGGTCACGACGAAGATCTCCGGGCGGATGATGCCGACGGTGATGGCGCGGAACCGCTGGAACCAGTTGGCGCCGTCGAGCTCCGCAGCCTCGTAGAGTTCCGGGTCGACGCGCTGGAGGGCGGCCATGAAGATCACGATCGGGTAGCCGAGCTGGACCCAGATCATGATGACCATGATGCAGGCCATCGCGGTGTCCGGGCTGCCGAGCCAGTTGTGTTCGAGGCCGCTGAGTCCGATGGCGCCGAGCACCTGGTTGAGGGCACCGTTCTCCGGGCGGAGGATCCAGCCGATCACGATCGCCGCGATCACGGTCGGCAGGATCTGCGGGAGGTAGTAGGTGGCGCGGAGGAAGCTTGCGATCTTGCCGCCGAACTTCTTGCCGACGAGGTCGAAGAGCATGGCCGCGAGCACGAGGCCGAGCAGGGTCGGGACGACGACCATGGCCACGATCATGGCGATCGAGTTCCCGAACGAGGTCCAGAACACGTCGTCGCCGAAGAGCTTGGTCCAGTTGTCCAGGCCGATCCAGACCGGAGGCTTGATACCGCGGTACTTGGTGAAGGTCAGGAAGAAGTTCCAGCCCAGCGGAACCAGGACGATGATGGTGAGCAGGAGCAGGCCCGGCACCAGGTAGAGCCAGAAACCCTTGCCGCCCGCACCGGGGATGAGGCTCTGCACGGGTGCGCGGCGAACGCGCTTGCCCGCAGGCTTGCCCGGCCGGGGAGGGTGCGATTCGGTTGTCTCAGTGGCCAGCGGGGCTGTCATAACCATCGCCTTGCCTTTCTTCAGTTCAGGGGTCTGCCGCGCAGCCACGACGCCGGGCCTGCGCGGCAG
>NZ_JASJXJ010000139.1:0-11207 GCF_035018685.1 Cryobacterium sp. RTC2.1 | reverse complement strand
ACCCCCATCTCCGTGATCGAGGGCATCGCCGACGGGCTCCGGGACTGCTGCGCTGCGCTCGCGCCGGGGTGTGGCGTCGTCGGCGGCGACCTGTCCGCCTCTGACGCCCTCACGCTGGCCGTGACGGCCTTCGGAGACCTGGAGGGACGGGAACCGGTTCTGCGCTCCGGAGCGCGTGCAGGCGACGTCGTGGCCCTCGCCGGGGGGCTCGGTGAGGCAGGGGCCGGCCTCGCACTGCTCTTCCGGCACGGAGTCGACACGAACGGTGTTCCGGATGCCGCGCTCGCCGCGGCCGTCCGGGAGCGCTACCCGGTCGAGGTGGGCGCCCAGCTCGCCCCGACACCGCCGATCGACCGCGGCCCTGCCGCGTCCCTCGCGGGGGCGACCGCAATGATGGACCTCTCCGACGGCCTCTTCATCGATGCCGGGCGCCTGGCCAAGGCGAGCGGGGTCGGAATCGACTTCGCGGCGGACTCCCTCGGCGACAGCGTCGGGCTCGCGCTCGGCGGCGGCGAGGACCACGGCCTGCTCGCGACCTTCCCTGCCGGCGCCGTGCTGCCGGAGGGCTTCCGTGTGATCGGCACGGCGACGGATGCCGCGGGCACGGTCCTCGTCGACGGCCGCACACACGAGCAGGGCGGCTGGGACCCGTACCGCGGCTGGGACGGCGCCCTCGGCTGACCGCGCCTGCGGCGGCTACGGGCCGGCGAGCACCGGGGCGGCGTACCAGACGGTCGTGTCGCCGTAGTCCTTGCGGCGCTCGGAAGCGAGGCCAGGACCCCAGGACGGCTCGGGGGAGCGGGAGCTGCGCTCGACGACGACGAGGGCGTCCGGGTCGAGCAGGGGGGTCAGGGCGAGCAGGTTGTGCCCGAGTTCGACGTCGGAGAGCTCATACGGCGGGTCGAGGAAGACGAGTTCGAACCCGTCGCCCGTCGCCGCGAGAAATGACTGCACGGCCTGCGCGGAGACGCGGATCGACGGGGCGTCCTTCTTCGGGGCGGCCTTGAGCACCGCGTCGGTGTTCTTCCGGCACATCTGAGCGGCCCCGTAGCTGTTCTCGACAAGGGTCACGATGCGGGCACCCCTGCTCGCGGCCTCGAGCCCGAGGGAACCGGAGCCCGCGTAGAGGTCGAGCACCCGGGCGCCCCGGATGATGTCACGGGCGTCGAGGGCGGAGAAGATCGCCTCGCGCACCCGGTCGCTCGTGGGGCGTGTGCCCGACTTGGGAACAGCGAGGGGCAGGGAACCGGCGAACCCGGAGATGATGCGCGTCATGTCCGTTCGAGCCTAGCCGGACCGCAGTGTCGGCGGCCGCGCCTACGATCGAAGGATGACGGATGCGACCGCGGCGGACGGCGAGAAGCTCACCGGCGCCCTGACCCTGGATACCCCGCTCACGGCACACGGAACGATAACGGCCGCCGAAGCGAAATCGCTCGCCAAGGCGTTCGACATGCGCACCGTCGGCGACCTGCTCAGTCATTACCCTCGCCGCTACGCCAGGCGCGGAGAGCTCAGCGCGATCAGCGAACTGCCGCTCGACGAACAGGTCACGATCTTCGCCGAGGTGCGTTCGATCTCCACCCACGACATGAAGACCCGCAAGGGCTCGATCACGACCGTCAAGATCTCCGACGGCCGCGGCATCCTCACCCTCACGTTCTTCAACCAGGCCTGGCGCGAGAAGCTGCTCGCACCGGGCACCCGCGGCATGTTCACCGGCAAGGTCACCTCGTTCAAGAACCAGCTGCAGCTGGCGCATCCGCACTACAAGCTCTTCGTCGCCGGGAGCGACGAGGAACAGGAACACGAGATTCCCACGGAAGGCGAGGCCTGGCTCGTCGAGCCCGTCCCGGTCTACCCGGCGACCGCCGCGGTCGCGAGCTGGGACTTCCAGACGATCGTCGGAAAGATACTCAAGCACCTCGGCCCCGTCGAGGACCCGCTCCCGCCTGCGCTCCGCTCCGAACGCGGCCTGCTGCCGCACCGGAAGGCCCTCGAGCTCATCCACCAACCCGCCGTCGACGCCGACTGGATCAGGGCCCGCGACACCCTTCGGTTCACCGAGGCATTCGTGCTGCAGAGCGCGCTCGTGCAGCAGCGAAACGTCGCCAGGGCGACGAAGTCGACCGCACGGGTGCCCGTCCCCGGCGGGTACCTCGAACGCTTCGACGCCCGCCTTCCGTTCACCCTCACCGGCGACCAGCTGACCGTCGGCGCCGAGATCGCGAGGGACCTCGCCGACACCGCACCGATGAACCGGCTCCTGCAGGGCGAGGTCGGTTCAGGCAAGACGCTCGTCGCGCTGCGGGCGATGCTCGCCGTCGCCGACACCGGGGGGCAGGCCGCCCTGCTTGCGCCGACGGAGGTGCTCGCGGCCCAGCATCTGCGGTCGATCGTGCAGATCCTCGGCCCCGACCTGGCCGCAGAACTTGTGCCCGTGCTGCTGACCGGCAAACTGCCCGTCGCCCTTCGACGCAAGGCGTTGCTGCGAGCGGTCTCCGGCCAGGCCAGGATCGTGATCGGCACGCACGTCCTCCTGGCCGAATCGGTGTCGTTCTTCGACCTCGGACTCGTGGTCATCGACGAACAGCACCGCTTCGGCGTCGATCAGCGGGAGGCACTCCGCCTCAAGGGTGCTGTGCCACCACACCTCCTCGTGCTGACGGCGACACCGATCCCGCGCACGGTGGCCATGACGGTCTTCGGCGACCTCGACGTGTCGACGATCGCGATGCTCCCGGCAGGCAGGCAGGGCATCCAGACCTATGTTGTGGCGCTCGCCGAAAAGCCGCAGACCTTCTCGCGCGTCTGGACCAGGCTGGCCGAGGAGCTCGCCCTCGGCCGGCAGGGTTTCGTCGTGTGCCCTGCGATCGCGCCGAAGGAACTTGAGGAGGGCGAGGAATTCGAACAGCCGGCGACAGAGAAGGGCGCCGCCGACGCCGCGCCGGCCGTGCCCCCGGAATCCGTCGAGGTCGTGCTCGAGAGGTTGCGCTCCCGGCCGGAGCTCGCAGCGGCCAGGATCGAACCGCTGCACGGCCGGATGACCGCGGACCAGAAGGACCAGACCATGCTCGCCTTCGCCGCGGGCCAGATCGATGTGCTCGTGGCCACCACGGTGATCGAGGTCGGCGTCGACGTGCCGAACGCTTCGGTGATGGTGGTGCTCGACGCCGACAGGTTCGGCGTCTCGCAGCTCCACCAGTTGCGCGGGAGGGTCGGCCGCGGCGGGGTGCCGGGGCTCTGCCTGCTCGTCACCCGTGCGGAAGTCGACTCTCTCGCCCGGTCGAGGGTCGAGGCCGTCGCCGCAACCCTCGACGGTTTCGAGCTCGCCGAGATCGACCTCGAGCTGCGCAGGGAAGGCGATGTGCTCGGCAGCACGCAGTCCGGCGGGCGTTCCTCGCTGCGGCTGCTCCGGGTCGCGACCGACGGCGAACTCATCCTCGAGGCGCGCACCCACGCACAGGAGCTCGCGGCGGATGACCCCGAGTTCGCGAGCGTGCCTGCCCTGCGCGATGCGGTGCGCCGGCGACTCGACGACGCGGAACGGGCCTCGCTCACCAAGGGCTGAACTCCGCGCCGCCGAATGAGACCTGGCCGACGCCATCGCCACCGGTCTGGGTCGTTTCGGGCACCCGGCGACCCGCGAAGTGGGGGTGATTCCCGGCCTATCCCGTCCCGCGAGCGCGGTGCTACGGTGCCTCAACAATCAAACAGGTCCTTCCCCCGGGTTGCGCACCAGCGCGATCGGGGACGATTTGGGAGTCTATCCGGGCTCGGTGAAGAGCTTCATCGACCCGGGTGCCGTCCACCGGGAATCGTCGACCACACAGCGCTGGAACACACCCGGCCCACGCACTCGCCCACCATTCGATTCCCGACGCCCGAACGGAAGTTGACATGTCCCAGTCCGAACCCGCTTACACAAGCGACTCGCTGCGAGTGACCTTGCGTAGTCCCCTCCGGCGGCGGCCCAGGTGGCGCGCCTTCGGAACAGCGTCCGTGATGCTGCTGTCCCTCGGTTCCGTTCTGGGGACGGCCCTCCCGTCCCAGGCCGCGACCACCGACCCGGTGACCGTCGTGAGCCTCACGTTCGACGACGGCGACGCCGACCAGAGTGCGGCCGTTTCGATCCTCGACGCGGCGGGACTTAAGGGAACCTTCTTCATCACGACCGGCTGGATCGGCGCATCCAACTATCTGACCGTCCCGCAACTGACCGCGATGGCAGCAAGCGGGCACGAGATCGGGGGCCACACCGTGAGCCACCCCGACCTGACGACCCTGCCCGCCGCCGAGGTCACCAAGCAGATCTGCCAGGGCCGGAATACCCTCGACGACTGGGGATTCAAGACCACGACGGACTTCGCCTACCCGTTCGCGACCGTGAGCCCCGCAGTCGCGGCGGCCGTGAGTGCGTGCGGCTTCAACAGCGGACGCATGCTCGGCGACGTCGGCGGCACGACCGGTGTGTTCGCCGAGACGATTCCGCCGGCCGACGCGTTCCAGACCCGGGCTCCCGAGGAAGTCGACTCGACCTGGACCCTCGCCACCCTGCAGAAGACCGTGACGGATGCCGAGACCCACGGCGGAGGCTGGGTCCAGCTGACCTTCCACCACGTCTGCGACACCGCACCGGGGGTGTGCGACCCGCTGAACCTGACCATCACGCCAACGCTCTTCCAGCAGTTCGTCGACTGGCTCAAGGTCCGCACGCCCACATCCCCCCTTTCAACCACCAACACGATCGTCAAAACCGTTCACGAGGTCCTCGGCGGAACGGGGAAGCCTCTGGTGGCGTCCACGAACAGCTTCCGGGCAGCTCCGGCCGCCGGTGAGAACGGCGTGCTGAACCCCAGCCTCGAGACGGCGAGCACGGTGGTGCCGCCGGCCGGAACCACGCTGCCGCCGGAGTGCTGGCAGCAGGGCGGGTTTGGAGTGAGCACCGCGACATTCACGACGCTCACCACAGCCGCAGAAGCGCATACCGGTACGAAAGCAGAACAGCTCGTGGTGACGGGCCTGACCAGCGGCGATGCGAAACTCGCCCTGATGCAGGACCTCGGAACCTGTGCACCGACGGCGACCCCCGGTCACACCTATTCCCTGAGAGCCTGGTACAAATCGACCGTGCCCACCCAATTCGACCTCTACTATCGCAACGCGGACGGTGGCTGGATCTACCAGACCTCTGGCCCGTTGTATAACGCGGCGACCGCGTACACCCAGGTGGCCTGGACGACGCCGGTCGTGCCTGCCGGCGTCACCGGGATCAGCTTCGGACTCAACCTGATCAGCAACGGCACGCTCGTGACTGACGACTACGCCCTGTACGACACCGTCGGGGCCCCTGCGACCCTCGTGACGCCGGCCGTCCCGACCATCACAGGTGTTGCCGCGGTCCGACAGGTCCTCACCGCCGTTCCCGGAGCCTGGACCCCGGTTCCGATCGTTTTCACCTACCAGTGGTCGGTTGGAGGGGTCGCCGTTCCCGGTGCAACAGCCGTGACGTATACACCCGTCCTCGCCGACCAGGGGAAGACCGTCACCGTGACGGTCACCGGCACGGCCACCGGCCTTCCCGCGGTTTCCGCGACGAGCGTCGCGAGCGCCGCAGTGGCTGCGCCCGCCGCGGCGACGGCCACGCGGTTGTGGGGTCAGGATGCCTATGGCACGTCGGCCGCGATCTCCGCTGGGACGTTCCCGACGCCGGGTGTGCCTGTCGCGTACGTTGCGACGGGTGAGACGTACCAGGATGCATTGTCCGGTGCCGGTGCTGCCGGGGTGAACAAGGGTCCGGTGCTGCTCGTCCAGCCCAATGGGATCCCGGGTGTCATCGCGGCAGAGCTTGCCCGGTTGAAGCCGGCCAGGATCGTGGTGCTCGGCGGCAATCTGGCTGTCTCGGATGGTGTCTTCGCGAGCCTCTCCGGGATCGCGCCGACGACGCGGTTGTGGGGTCAGGATGCCTATGGCACGTCGGCCGCGATCTCCGCTGGGACGTTCCCGACACCGGGTGTGCCGGTGGTCTATCTGGCCACGGGCGAGACTTACCAGGATGCATTGTCCGGTGCAGGTGCCGCCGGCGTGAACCAGGGACCGGTGCTCCTCGTCCAGCCCAACGGCATTCCCGCCGTCATCGCGGCGGAGCTCGCCCGGTTGAAGCCGGGCCGGATCGTGATTCTCGGCGGAAACCTCGCGGTGTCCGACGCGGTCATGGCCCAGTCGCTGGCCCTGGTCGGCTAGATCGCGCACGAAGGCCAGGCGGGAGACTCCGCCTGGCCTTTCGCGCGCGATCGCTGGCCGGCGAATTTGGCCTCCCAGCAGGGCGAATGCCGAGAGTGTGCCGCCCGGGGAGGCGCGAGACGTGCTCGCGCGTTAGGGTATTGCGTATGCGCAGGATCGCCGTTGTCCCTGGTTCATTCGACCCCGTCACGCTGGGTCACCTCGACGTGATCGAACGGGCGGCGGGCCTCTTCGATGAAGTGCACGTGCTCGTCGTGCACAACCCCGACAAGACGGCCCTCCTGCCGATCAGCCAGCGCGTCTCCCTTCTGCAGCGGGCGATCGCAGACGCCGGCCTCCCGGACACCATCATCGTCGCGTCCTGGAGCATGGGACTGCTCGTCGACTACTGCCTCGAGGTCGGGGCAAGCGTGCTCATCAAGGGCATCCGTTCCCAGGTCGACGTCGCATACGAGACACCGATGGCGATCGTGAACCGCAACCTCGCGGGCGTCGAGACCATCTTCATGCTGCCTGACCCTGCGAATGCCCACGTGTCCAGCTCCCTCGTGCGACAGGTCGCCGCGCTCGGCGGCGACATCTCGCCATACGTGCCCCGCGTCGTCGCGCAGTACCTGCAAAAGGCACCCGTGTGACCGCCCCGCCCGCCGGCGCGACAACGGATGTCCCCGCGGGCGTCCCGACGCAGCGCGCCCCGGGCATCCGACCGGTACCGGCGGCCGCGCCGGGGGCGGACCCCCCGCCCGACGCAGACCTCGACCTCGACCTCGTGGCCGAGGCCGGCCGGGCCATCGTCCGCAACGTCGAAACGGTCATCGCAGGCAAGCACCCCGCCGTCGTCACGGCCCTGACCGTGCTCCTCGCCGAGGGCCACCTCCTCATCGAGGACGTGCCCGGCGTCGGCAAGACCATGCTGGCCAAGGCCCTCGCCCGCTCAGTCGACTGCTCGGTCAGCCGCATCCAGTTCACACCGGACCTGCTCCCTTCCGACGTCACGGGCGTGAGCGTCTTCAACCAGGTCGACCGCAGGTTCGAGTTCAAGCCGGGGGCCATCTTCGCGAACATCGTGATCGGCGACGAGATCAACCGGGCGAGCCCGAAGACCCAGTCGGCCCTCCTCGAGTGCATGGAGGAACGCCAGGTCACCGTCGACGGAGCGACCTACCTCCTTCCGCTCCCGTTCACGGTCGTCGCGACCCAGAATCCGATCGAGATGGAGGGCACATACGCCCTCCCCGAGGCCCAGCGGGACCGTTTCATGGCCCGGATCTCGATGGGCTACCCCGACACGACCTCCGAGCTCGCGATGCTCGACTCCCGAGACACCTCGAGCCCGCTCGCCGGAATCGACGCCGTCGTCACCGGCGCCCAGTTGCGGGCCATGATGACGGCGGCCCGCGGTGTCTTCGCCTCCAGCGCCGTCAAGCAGTACGCCGTCGACATCGTGCGGGCCACCCGTTCGGACAAGGACCTCCGCCTCGGTGCAAGCCCGCGGGCAACCCTGCAGCTCATCCGTGCCGCCAAGGCGCAATCCGCTCTGCAGGGCCGTGACTTCGTGCTCCCCGACGACATCGATGCGCTTGCCGTCGCCGTCCTCGGCCACCGGCTGGTGGCGAGCAGCCGGGTGCTCGGGCACCAGCATCAGGACTCGAGCCCGCTGCTCGAGGACATCGTGCGCCGGATCCTCGCGGCGACCCCGGTGCCGCTCGGCGCCTCCGGTCGCCCGTAGCCGCCATGTCTGCGCGGCGACCTCCCTCGCGGCCGGTTCGGTTTCCCCGGCTCACCCTCCGGGGTGGCGCCTTCCTCAGCGGGGGAGCGGTGCTGACGGTGGTGTCATTCTCGGAGAACCGGCGGGACCTGCTGTTCATCGCCCTCCTGCTGGTCTCGGTGCCGATCGTCGCCGGGCTGTCGGTGGCCCTCCGACCCGTCCGGGTGCGCGTCGGCCGTGACTTCCGCCCCAACCTCGTCTCCGCGGGCGGGCAGACGACTGAGCTGCTCACCGTCGAGAACGTCGGGGTGCAGCCGCTTTCCGGGGTGCGCTGGCGCGAGACCGGCCCGATGGGAACGACACCGATGCCCAGGGATCTCCCGTTGCCGCCGCTCTCCGGGCTCGGCGGCGCGTGGGGCCGCAGCGGCGGCTGGGACGGTTTCGGCGAGGGCCCTGACGCGGCAGCCCGGACCGTGCGCCTCGAGTTCCCGCTCGCACCGCACGCGCGGGGACGGTACGAGTACGGGCCGGTCGTGCTCGCCCGGTCCGACCCGTTCGGACTGGTGATGGCGCGCTGGGCGGTCGGCGGCCGGCATGAACTGGTCGTGACTCCCCGGGTGACGCCCCTTCCCGGCCGGGGGCACGCGAGCATGCTCGGTGGGGGAGAAGCCCTCGAACGGCAGCGACTGCTCAACCAGAATTCGGACGAGCTGATCGCTCGCGAGTACCGGCCAGGGGATTCGCTGCGCCGGGTGAATTGGCCGGCCACCGCACGCCACGGCGAGATCATGGTGCGGCAGGAGGAACACCGGAGCGACTCAGGGGTGCGGTTCGTGCTCGACACGCTCGCGCCCGCCGAATCGGGCGCTCGCGAGGTCGACCGGGCGCGGCGAGCGAGTGCGTTCGAGCTCGGGGTGGAAGTGGCGGCATCCGTCTGCACGCACCTGCTCGCAGCCGGTTACCGGGTCGATGTCGTCGAGCTCGGCCCTGCCCAACTCGGAACTGCCCGGCTCGGCCGTGCCTCGAACGGTGCCACGGCCGCAACCGATGCCGCCCCGCTCGGCGCGACCGGGCTCGGCGGCTCTCCCGTGGCCGGGAACGGTGCGGGAGGTACGGCCGGGTCGGGAGATCCGGTCTCCTATCGCGGATCAGGCGGCATTTCGCACCTGCTCGAGGACCTCGCGGGCATCCTCCAGGTCCCTGCTGAAGCCAGGGACGCCGGCACCGGCGAACCCAATGGGCCCCTCGCGCCCCCGCGCTCACGCGTCCCCCGCGGGGCGCTTCCGACCTTCGCTGTACTCGGCGCCGGGGCAGCCCTCGACCTCGCCGTTCTCGCCGCGCTCGCGGCAAGTGCCCGGCCGGCGATTGCATTCGTACTCGAACCTGTGCCGACGGATGCCTCTGAGCGGCTCAGGGAGGCCGGCTGGCGGTGCATACCGGTGCGTTCGGCTATCGCACTGCCCGAGGCATGGCTCGACTCCGTCGGCGGGAGAGGGGCGCTGCATGAGCCTGCGTGAACGGATCCTGCCAGAGCAGACGATGACGGCCAGGCCGTCGCCGTCACCGGAAACGCCTGGTGGCCGGAGAACAGGGAAGCGCTCCTCCGGCTCCCGCTGGCCCGTGACCGGTGCGCTCGCGCTGCTCCTGCTCGTCGGGATGACCGCGCTGGGTCCTCTCCTGCAGGGCACCGGCTGGTGGTGGCTGATGGCGGTCGAAGCGGGAGCCGTCTTCGTCGTCTCCGCGGGCATCCGCTCGCTCGGCCCCAAGCCCTGGGTCGTCCCACTCGCCGGTGCCGGCGTGATCGTCGGGAGCGTCACCCTGCTCTTCGGCGGCGGAACAGGGCTGCTCTGGCTCGTGCCGACCGGCGATACGATCGACCGGTTCCGTACCCTCGTCGAATCGGGGATCGCCTCGGTGCAGTCCCAGGGCACCCCGGCCGATCCCGTGACCGGCATCCTGTTCCTGCTCTGCATCGGGGCCGGTGTGATCGCCGTGCTGATGGACGCCCTCGCGATCACCCTGCGGGCGCCGGCGCTCGCTGGGCTGCCCGTACTGGTGCCTGTCGGCGTCCCCGGCCTCATCCTCGACAACGGTGCGGAGAAACTGACCCTCGTGCTCACGGCCGCGGCATTCCTGCTGTTGCTGCGGATCGACGTCCTCGGCCGGCGCGGCGGGGTCACAGCGGGAACGGGCGAGGGTATCGGGATCGCCGGCTCTCGTGGGCCTGCCGGGCGGAGCTGGTCCGTCACCGGGGCCTTCCTGATCGGCGGGCTCGGCATCATCACAGCGCTCGTGCTCAGCATCGCGGTTCCCAACCTGCCCGGCGACGGGCGCGTCGGCGGCCGGGCCACCGGACCGCTGCTCTTCGGCGACGGCGTGAGCGCCATGGTCAACCTCGGGCAGGATCTCCGGAGTTCGCAGGCCGGCGCCGCGCTGCACTACCGGACGAGTGCCGCTCAGCCGCCCTACCTCAAGCTGCTCACCTTGGACCGGTTCGTCGGGCCGAGCTGGACCGCCCGCCTCGAGCCGACCAACACCGGGAACACCGTCGACGCAATCGACCGGCCGCCGGGGCTCTCCGCCCAGGTCGCCACGACGGAGGAGTCCACCCAGGTCGTCATCGACGGGGTCGCCTCGGCCTGGCTGCCCACCCCTGGCGCGGCCACGAAGGTATCCGGGCTCGTCGGCGACTGGTACTGGAACGGGCCCACCGGGACGATTGCGAGCACGAACAGCAGCACCCGGGGCCAGGAATACACCGTCACCTCGCTCGCCCTCGAGCCCACTCCCGAGCAGCTTCGCGCGGCGACGGGCCGGTACCCGGTCAGCGTCGAGTCGAGCCTTCGCCTGCCCCGGAGCAGCCCCCTGATCATCGAACAGACCGCGCGCGCGGTGACATCGGGAACGACGACCCCGTATGACGCTGCCGTCGCCCTGCAGGAGTACCTGCGGGGGAGCGAATTCACCTACGACACCACCGCACCGGTCGAGGACGGCTATGACGGCGGCGGGGTCGACGTTGTCGGTACCTTCCTCGAGGTCAAGCGCGGTTACTGCGTGCATTTCGCCTCCGCGATGGCGGTGATGGCCCGGTCGCTCGGCATCCCGGCGCGCATCGCGATCGGCTATCTGCCCGGTTCCCGCTCCTCGGACTTCATCGAGGGCAGGGACCGTTTCAACGTCGACGCGCCCCCCGGGGGCTAACCAATGAACCTTGGCACGGACCTGATCACACTCGGCATCCTGCTGGTCGTGG
>NZ_JASJXJ010000138.1:0-11252 GCF_035018685.1 Cryobacterium sp. RTC2.1 | reverse complement strand
CCGGTCACTCTACGAACGACCACCGACATTCTTGAGGCATCCGCACGCCCACGAATCACCTGTGGAAAACCCGGTCAGAAGCACTTTGTTGAGGACAAGCCGGCGCCTAAGCCACACTCGTCCGGACGGTGCCACAGGTGCGCCACGGACTATCGACGTCGACGGGTCGGGAACTCAGTACTCGCCCTTGATCACGAAGTAGGAACCCCGGATGACGCCGGCCAGTTTCGATTTCTGCCTTGCGAATTTGAATCGAGTGGCCAGTTCTTCGGGCACCTCCATGCCGTCGGCGAGCTTGAACCCGACGGCTCGCTTCTGACCGTCCTCGATGCCGTACATGACGTTGATCGACAATCCGGACTCGTAGAACACGTAGGCCATCCGAGTTCCCTCGACTTCGAAGGCGGTCACCTCGAGCGGGCTCGAGGCGATGACGATGTCACGCTCCTCCCTGAGGATGCGGCTCACCCACTCGAGCACGTCCGGAGCGTCGCTCACAGGGCTGACGGTGAAGACATGATCGTATTTGTTCTTGAAGTAGCGCGCCTCGTTGGCCCGCAAGCCGGCGAGCGCGTCCGTCACCGGCGACGATTCAAGTCCGACGGTCGATACGTTCACGAAGTCGACAATGTACGACATGCGGCCCCTCTTCGTTTGTGGTGCCGCCCACGCTAGCGCCGCATCCGCCTTCAGAGTATCGAACTAGCCGCAGAGTTCTTTAGCGATGCCGGCCTGCGGCGACACGATGATCTGGCTCACCTTGTCCTCCAGTACCACAAAATGGATCCACTTCCCCTCTCCGCTGGCCAGTGCGTACTGGGCGATGGGAGTGCCGGCATCCTGGTACGTGATCGCGGGGTACGCGATCGTGAGCTGGTCGAGCGTGGCACCGATTCCGATTCCCGCACTCGTCCGCGCCGACGACGTGGCGGAGCCAGCCGCGCTCTCCCCGGTCTGCACGACAACCTGCTGGATGATGCCGTCGCCGCCCTGATCGGCGATGACGAAGCTGGGGGATCCGGCCTCGGCGAAAGTGACGACAGAACGTGAGGGGCACTCGTCCCAGAGGGTCTGGCTGAAGGCGGTCATCGACTCCTTGGTCGAAGTCAGATCAGCCCCGAGCACCATCGGTCCGACACCGGAGAAGCCGATGATCCACGAGCTCGGGTCGTTCAGGTTAAGTGGAGCCGCTGTTGCGGTCACCGTAGGTGCAGACGTAGGCGCCGCGGTGGGCTGGATCGTGCTGGCGATCGGAACGGCAGAAGCGGTCGAACCCGGCGCCGGCGCATCCGCGTGCTGGCTGGAGCATCCGGACAGCAGGAGGCCCAGCGCCAGGATTCCGGCGAGCCTTGCCGTGGTGAGTCCGGATAGGTCGTGCACCATGTCGATTCCCCCGAGTTCTTGCTGATCAACCTAGCCAGAAGGCTAGCGCACCCAGAGTTCCGGCCCGCATAGGCCAAAATCGCGACTGATGTGGGATTTCGGCTCCGGCGGTTGGGCGCCCCATTGCACAGTGGAATGAACAGTGGTTCCGTGGATCCACGGATGCCGGAACCCCCCTCCCATCATCTCAACGACATTCACCATTCGACCTTCGAGCAGAGGAACCCGAACATGAATCTCGATCTTGCCGGAAAGACAGCCGTCGTCACGGGTGCCAGCAAGGGCATCGGACTCGCGGTGACCACCGCGCTCGTCGCCGAGGGAGCGCAGGTGATCGCAGGCTCCCGATCGTCGTCCTCCGAACTCGACGCTCTCGGCGACGCTGTCCGATTCGTTGCGGTTGATCTGTCGACCCCGACCGGCCCGGACAGGCTGATCGCCGAAGCCGCCGATGGCCTCGACATCCTCGTCAACAACGTCGGTGCGCTCACACCGCGCACTACGGGATTCCTCGACGTGACCGACGAGGACTGGCTCAACACCCTGAACCTCGATCTGATGGCCGTTGTGCGCACGACCCGAGCGGCCATTCCCCGGCTGATCGAGCGGGGAGGCGGAACCGTGGTCACCATCGCTTCCGTGAACGCTTACCTTCCCGACCCCGGAGTCATCGACTATTCCGTCGCGAAAGCAGGGGTCTGGAACCTCTCGAAGGCGCTCTCCAAGGAGTTCGGTGACCGGGGCATCCGCTTCAACACGGTCAGCCCCGGGCCGGTTTCGACGCCGCTGTGGTTGGGCGAAACCGGGGTGGCGTCGACGGTCGCTAAGGCCATGGGCGTCTCCCCCGACGAGGCACGCAAGCGCATCATCGAAGCCGGCGGCGGATTCTCCACCGGCCGCTTCACCGAACCAGGGGAAGTCGCGGACCTCGTGCTCCTGCTGGCCAGTGGGCGGGCCGGCAACGTCACGGGTGCCGACTTCAGAATCGACGGCGGGCTGACGAAGGAACTCTAGAACGACAGCGTGAGACGTCGCCGAGTGGGCGGAGAAGTTCCTGCTCACTCAGCGGGTGGCCGTCGCCCCGGGTTCCGCCTTTGGATCCGCCGGCGAGGGCTGGATCCGGGTCTGTCTGGCCGGACAGCAGGAACCGCTCCTGACGGCGCTCTCCCGCCTGCCCACACCCTGAGCCTTCACCCGGACGATGCCTGCGGTCGCGGGCTGGGCAGGGTGGCTACCTACTCCCGGCCGTCCTCAAGCGGGATGAGCATGGTGCGGAACGGTCCGGCGACGGCGTGGAGGTCCCAGATGCGATCGGCGACGCCGTCGATGCCGTTGGCCAACTGAAGCTGGGGAATGCCGCCCGGGATCACAAGCTGGCTGACCCGGATGCCCTCATCCGACAGGGCATCGTGGAGCATCTCGCCGTAGGCGCTCTCGGCCGGGAAGGCCACCGAGGTTCCCGCGAAGCCGGCGCGGGCCTTCACAGAGGTTCCGCCGTTGATCAGGATGATGCTGCCGCTCCCCGCCAGCCGCATTGCCGGGAGCACCGCACGCGCCGCGTGGATGAGCCCGAGGGCCGAGAACTGCAGTGCCTCCAGAGCCAGCTCCGGAGTCATCTCGAGAACCGGCTTCAGGTAGTCGCGGGACGGGAGCGGGCTGTACTGCAACACCGTGATGGCTCCGAGCTCCGCTTCGGCACGCGCAAGGGCCGCCTCGAGCGATGCCGGCGTGAGGACATCCGCTGCGTACGCCCTCGCGGTGAAGCCGGCGGCGGCCAGCTCGGCTGCCATGGCGTCGAGTTTCGACTGATTCCTGGCGATCAGGGCAATAGAGAAGCCTTCGCGCCCGAACCTTCGCGCGACGGCGGCGCCGAGTCCCGGTCCGGCTCCGATGATGGCGATGACGGGCACGGTGGTCTCCTTCGATGGATGCTGCTGCGATGACTATCGCAAGGAGCACGAGCCTAACGCGAAAGCGGGTCTCAACCGGACGAGCGCAGACCGCGACCGGTTACTTTTCGGCCACTTTCGCTTGCCGCGCGCGCAGATATCCGCGCACAAATTGCCACTCCATGATGAGGCCGAGAGCTGTCAGGATGAATGCGGTCGGGGTCCGGTCATCCCCATCACAACCGAAACCACGACGATGGCCGCACAGATCAACATGTTCCACAACGCCGCTACTATTCGACCGTTTGGTGAAGTGAGCCAACCGAGTCCGTTGTGATCACTCACCGAATCTGCCCTGTGAGTGCTCCGATTGATACGCAGGTACCGAGAACCACGAGGAGTGCGCCGCTCACCGCCATCAGTGCGGGTGATTGAGTTCGCTGCGATACGCGGAGGCCCTGCTGGCGTCGTTGGCGTCTCGCCAACTCCGATATCCGAGCGCGCTTCACGATGAACGTCACTCCGAATGCAATCGCGAACGGTCCCCATAGGAGCGCAAATACCTGGCCGGAGCTCATGGTGTGAATCCTACGGGCCGAAGAAAGTTCGCCCGGCTGTTTCGCGCTCGGAGTCTCCTGCGCGGTTCGGGTGCCATCCGCGCGACGCCAACAACGGAAGAGCGACGACCGGCACCTCTGCCGGTCGTCGCTCAGAAATTGGGATGCCGGAGGCTAGACGTTGAAGCGGAACTCCACGACGTCGCCGTCCTGCATGACGTATTCCTTGCCCTCGATACGGGCCTTGCCCTTGGCGCGGGCCTCGGCGATGGAGCCGGCGGCGATCAGGTCGTCGAAGGAGAAGACTTCGGCCTTGATGAAGCCCTTCTGGAAGTCGGTGTGGATCACGCCGGCGGCCTGCGGGGCGGTCCAGCCCTTGTGGATCGTCCACGCGCGGGTCTCCTTCGGGCCTGCCGTCAGGTAGGTCTGCAGGCCGAGGGTGTCGAAGCCGATGCGGGCGAGCTGGTCGAGACCGCTCTCGGCCTGGCCGGTCGAGGCGAGCATCTCCGCGGCGTCGGCCGCGTCGAGCTCGCTGAGCTCTGACTCGAGCTTGGCGTCGAGGAACACTGCGTTGGCCGGGGCGACGAGGGCGGCCAGCACGGCAAGCTTCTCGGCGTCCTGCAGCACGGCCTCGTCGACGTTGAACACGTAGATGAAGGGCTTGGCGGTGAGGAGGCCGAGTTCCCGGATCGGCTCGATGTCGAGCTTCGCGGACGACAGCGGCTGGCCGGCGTCGAGCACGGCCTGCGCCTTGAGCGCGGTCTCGAGCACGATCGGAGGCATCTTGCGGCCCTTGACCTCCTTCTCGAAACGACTGATGGCCTTCTCGAGGGTCTGCAGGTCCGCGAGGATGAGCTCGGTGTTGATGGTCTCCATGTCGCCGGCCGGGTTCACGGCGCCGTCGACGTGCACCACGTCGGGGTCGGCGAATCCGCGGATGACCTGCGCGATGGCATCCGCTTCACGGATGTTCGCGAGGAACTTGTTGCCGAGGCCTTCGCCCTCGCTCGCGCCGCGCACGATGCCGGCGATGTCGACGAAGGACACCGGTGCCGGGAGCAGGCGTTCGCTGCCGAAGATCGCGGCGAGCGCGGCGAGCCGGGAGTCCGGCAGGTTCACGATCCCCACGTTCGGCTCGATCGTGGCGAACGGGTAGTTCGCCGCGAGCACGTTGTTCTTGGTCAACGCGTTGAAGAGGGTGGACTTGCCGACATTGGGCAGTCCGACGATTGCAATAGTAAGAGCCACGAGAATCCATCGTACCGGGCGGGCCCCGCCGGGCCTGTCGGTGGGCCGTGAGAGCATGAAGGGGTGCCCCTCAACTTCACCGCGATCGACTTCGAAACCGCCAACTCCTCAAGCGCCTCCGCGTGTTCGGTCGGGCTCGTGAAGGTGCGTGACGGGCTCGTGACCGATCGGGTCGGCTGGTTCATCCAGCCCGCGCCCGGGCACGACGAGTTCCTGAAGTGGAACATCAAGATCCACGGCATCTACCCGGCGGATGTCTTCGGCGCCCCGACCTGGGCCCAGCAGCTCCCGGCACTGGTCGCCTTCGCCGACGGTGACACCCTAGTGGCCCACAACGCCGGCTTCGACCTCGGCGTCATCAAGACCGCCTCGACGGTCGCGGGACTCCCGGTGCCCGACTTCAGCTATGTGTGCAGCCTGCAGGTCGCCCGCCGCACGTACCACCTCGACTCGTACCGGCTCCCGGTCGCCGCGATGGCGGCCGGTTTCGAGGACTTCGCGCACCACGACGCCCTCGCCGACGCGGAGGCGTGCGCCGCCATCATCATCCACGCGGCGAAACGGCACGGCGCGGACACGGTCGAAGACCTGGCCCGGATCACCAAGGTCGCGGTCGGAGCCATCGGGCCCGTCGCCATCGCAGCGAAGGCCGCGGTCCACGGGCCGATGGCCCTGAGCTAGCAGCAAGACGATCCGGGCCGCCATCGTGGACTCCGAAGACCTGCCACTGAGCCCCTGGCCCCAGGACATGCAGATCAACGTCGAGGAGTGCTGGTCGCCCCTGACCTTCCTGCTCTTCGTGCGCAGCGCCTGGCACCTCGAGATCGACAGCGTTCCGCGCCTGGATTCGGAGCCGGACCCGGGTACCTCGCGCCGGCCGTCCGACCTCGACGTCGACGCCGCCGTGCAGCGCTGGCTGGCCGAGTGGCGGCGGGCCTGGACCCACTTCGACGTGGCCGAACCGACCGTGAGCATCCCGGACGAGGAGATCCAGCGCCTCCTGGACACCCTCACCGACGCGGAGCTGTGGGCGGCGACATCGACCTCGACCTGGCCCTCGGACTTCTGGAACTCCGGCATCGACCAGGAAGCCTATGGAATGTGGCGCACGACGATGCCCGCACCGCTCGGCGCCCTGCCGGAGAACCGCGTCATCCCCGCGCTCGTCACGGCAGGACAGGGCGGCCTCACGACGATCATCCAGCTGCCGTACCTCGGATTCTTCGCGCAGCGGATCAACCGGGAACACCTCGTCGTGTCGCGGACCACCCGGAACGACCCGGAAATGCTGACTCTCGCGCTCGCGCTCGAAGCCTGACGCGCTCCCAGCTCACCGGGTCGCCAGACCGGTGAACCCTCCTCGGCGGGTTCCCGCCTGCCGCGACGCCAATGTCGGTGGCCACTGGCAGGGTTGAGACATGGATCCCTGGCTCACCCTCCTTCTCGGCATCGCCCTCGGCGCCGTACTCGGCGCCCTCTGCACGGTCATCGTGCTGCAACGCCGCGCCGCCCGGGACGGCGCAGCCACGCCCACCGTCGATCCCGCCGTTCTCGAAGCCCGCCACCAGGTCGACCTCGCCGAACTGCGGTCCTCCGAGGCCGCCGTCTCGGCCATCCTGCGTGAAGAACTGGCCTCGGTGCAGGCCACGACGGATGCCCTCCGCGAGCAACTCGCCGAGGCGCAGCGCCGGGGACGCGAGTTCGACGAGCGGCACCGCGAGGAGGCCGCCGCCCGCACCGAACGCGAACAGCGGGAGAGCAAGGTCCTGCAGGCCCTGGCCCCGGTGCGGGAAAGCCTGCACGACATGCAGCTGAAGGTCTCCGAACTCGAGGCCCAGCGCAGCCTGCAGCACGGCGAGCTCAGCCAGCAACTCCGCAGTGCCACTGAATCCGAAGAGCGCCTGCGCAGCACCGCCGAGTCACTGGCTTCCGCTTTACGCGCCAACAACACGCGCGGAGTCTGGGGCGAGACCCAGCTGCGCAGCGTCGTCGAGGCCGCCGGGCTCATCGAGCGGGTCGATTTCGACGTGCAGTCGAGCATCAGCTCAGACGCGGGCGCCGGCCGGCCTGACATGGTCGTGCACCTGCCCGGAGGCAAGAACATCGCCGTCGACGCCAAGGTGCCGTTCACGGCGTTCCTCGAGGCGAGCCAGATCCCGGCGACGGCCACCGGTGCGGAGGGCGCACGGCGCACGGCTCTCCTGGGCGCCCACGTGAAGGCAGTGCGCGACCACATCACCGCCCTCGGCAGCAAGGCATACTGGCAGGGCCTCGAGGCCTCCCCCGAGATCGTGATCGCGTTCATCCCGAGCGAGTCGCTCGTGTCGTCCGCTCTCGAAGCCGACCCTTCGATCATGGAGTTCGCCTTCTCCAAACGGGTCGCGCTCGCCTCCCCCGTGACGCTCTGGTCGGTGCTCAAGACCGTCGCGTTCACCTGGCAACAGGATGTGCTCACGCACGACGCGAAAATGCTCTTCGACCTCAGCCGCGAGCTCTACGCCCGGCTGGCCGTCACCGCCACCCACATCGAGAAGCTGGGGCGCTCCATCGAGCGCACCGTCAAGGACTACAACGGTTTCGTCGGTTCGATGGAACGCCAGGTCCTGCCGACGGCGCGCAAGCTCAACGCACTCGACGAGTCCAAAGTGCTCGCCCCGCTGGCGGGCGTCGAGGAGTCCCCGCGGGAACTCGTCGCCTGGGAGTTCGTGACCGAACTGGAAGCCGCGGGACTCGCCGAGGCAGAACTCGAGGCATCCGCCCACCGCGCGGACTGAGCGGGCGCAATACGACAATCGCCGTTCCGGCCGAGCGTCTCCCGAAGAACGGGGGTACTCGGCCGAAACGGCGATTGTTGTAGGGAGATGCGGGGGTGCGGTCAGTGCGAGGTCAGTGCCCGCGGGCTACAGCCACTTGGCGGCGAGGTGGTCGGCCACGACCCGGCGGACGGTGCCGGACTTGCCGCGCATGACGATGCTCTCGGTGCGAATGATCGGACCCTTACGACGCACGCCGTCGACGAGACCGCCGTCGGTCACGCCGGTAGCGACGAAGAAGGTGTTGTCTCCCGAGACCATGTCGTCGAGGTCGAGCACCTTGTCGACGTCGAGTCCGGCAGCAATGGCCCTGGCACGTTCGGCGTCGTCCTTGGGGGCGAGTCGGCCCTGCATGAAGCCGCCGAGTGCCTTGAGCGCGCACGCCGTCGTGATGCCCTCCGGGCTGCCGCCGATACCGACGCACATGTCGATGCGGGTGCCGTAACGGGCGGCGTTGATGCCGCCGGCGACGTCGCCGTCGGACATGAGACGGGTGCCGGCTCCCGCGCTCCGGATCGCGTCGATCAGGCCTTCGTGGCGCGGACGGTTGAGCACGGCGACGACCATCTCGCCGATGGGCTTGCCGGTGGCCTGGGACAGCGCGCGCAGGTTGTCGCCGATTGGCTGGTCCAGGTGCACGACGCCGAAGCCGGCGGCGCCCGTGACGATCTTGTCCATGTAGAACACCGAGGAGGCATCGAGCATCGTGCCCCGGGACGATACGGCGATCACCGAGAGCGCGTTCTGGCGCCCCTCGGCCGTGAGGCTCGTGCCGTCGATGGGGTCCACGGCGATGTCGCAGGCCGGACCGGTGCCGTTTCCGACGTGCTCGCCGTTGAAGAGCATCGGGGCCTTGTCCTTCTCGCCCTCGCCGATGACGATGACTCCATCGAAGTTGACGGTACCGAGGAAGACTCGCATCGCGTCGACGGCGGCCTTGTCAGCCGCGTTCTTGTCTCCGCGGCCGATGAACGGCACCGCGCGGATAGCCGCGGCTTCGGTCGCGCGCACCAGCTCCATGGCCAGGTTTCGGTCCGGGTGGGTGAAATTGGGGGCGATTTCGGGGCTGTTCACAGATGGTCCTTCCCGGACGAAGAGTGCGGCAGTGGCAAGGCCCAGCGTTGGGCCGGCGCCGGTCGCCCAGCGCTGCCGTTTAAGAGCCTAGCGCCCGCCCAGCGGGAACGGCTGATGTTTCCCGTCCAGCCATCCAGCCGCCATCGGTAGGATGGGAAGACCGAATCTGTACAACCGAGGAGACGCAGAAACATGCCCATCGCAACCCCAGACCAGTATGCAGAGATGCTCAACAAAGCCAAGACCCAGGGTTTCGCTTACCCGGCGTTCAACGTTGCGTCTTCCCAGAGCATTAATGCCGTCCTGCAGGGCCTGACTGAAGCCGGCTCCGACGGCATCATCCAGGTCACCACCGGTGGCGCCGATTATTTCGCCGGCCACACGGTCAAGAACCGCGCATCCGGTGCGCTCGCCATGGCTCACTTCGTGCAGTCCGTCGCCGACAATTACCCCGTTACCGTTGCCCTGCACACGGACCACTGCCCCAAGGGCGCCCTGGACGACTTCGTCCTCCCCCTCATCGCCGCTTCGGAAGCCGAAGTCAAGGCCGGGCGCAACCCGATCTTCCAGTCGCACATGTGGGACGGTTCCGCCATCCCGCTCGCCGAGAACCTCGTCATCGCGAAGGACATCCTCAAGCGCACCAAGAACATCAACGCGATCCTCGAGGTCGAGATCGGCGCCGTCGGAGGCGAAGAAGACGGTGTCGAGGGCGACATCAACGAGAACCTGTACACGACCCTCGCCGACGCGAGCGCCATGATCGACGCCCTCGGCCTCGGCGAAGACGGCCGCTACATGGCCGCGCTGACCTTCGGCAACGTCCACGGTGTCTACAAGCCCGGCAACGTGAAGCTGCGCCCGGAGCTCCTCAAGGAGATCCAGGACGGCCTCGCCGCCAAGTACGGCACCGGCCCGAAGCCGCTTGACCTCGTCTTCCACGGCGGGTCCGGCTCGACCGCCGACGAGATCGCCGAAGCCGTCGCCAACGGCGTCGTGAAGATGAACATCGACACCGACACCCAGTACGCGTTCACGCGTGCCGTCGCCGGCTACATGCTGAAGAACTACGACGGCGTCCTCAAGATCGACGGCGAAGTCGGCAACAAGAAGCTGTATGACCCGCGCGCCTGGGGCAAGGTCGCCGAGACGGCGATGGCCGCCCGCGTCGTCGAAGCCACCCAGCAGCTCGGCTCCGCTGGACACTCGGAGAGCTAATCCGGAGTAAATTCATCCAATGGGCGAAACATCGGCGTACTCCAGCCACCTGTTCGTGCGGGGAACCCGCAACAACAGCTGGTCCAACATGCTCTCCTTCATTCCTGAAGGATCGAGGGTGCTGGATGTGGGGTGCTCGGCCGGAAATTTCGGTGAAGCCCTGGAACAGATGAATAACTGCACCGTCGTCGGTGTCGACCTGAATCCGGTCGACATCGACGAGGCGCGGGGCAAGATCTCCGAGGCCTACGTGCTCGACGTGAGCGACACGGCCGCCGTCGCCGGGCTCGGAGCTTTCGACGTCGTGCTGTTCGCCGACGTCCTCGAACACCTGCCAGACCCGCGCGCGACCCTCGTGGCCATTCGCGCCCTGCTGCGGCCCGGCGGAGTAGTGGTCTACTCGATTCCCAATATGGGTCACCTTTCCGTACGGCTGGACCTGCTCGAGGGCCGGTTCACCTACACGGAGACCGGGCTGCTCGACAAGACCCACCTGCATTTCTACGATGCCTTCGAGATCGAAGACATGTTCACGGCCGCCGGTTACGGCATCCGTGAGGAGGACCCCGTCGTCTCGGAATATCCGGAACGCTGGGTGACCGAACGTCTTGCCGGCCTCGGACTCACCGCGGACGAGACGTTCTTCGACCTCCTCAAGGCCACGGACAGCCACGTCTACCAGTACGTCGGAGTCGCGATCCCCCTGGCCTCCCTGCCGCGGAACACCGCGCCGATCCGCACGCGTGCAACACCACCCGACGAGATCCTCGGATTCGCGAACCGGATCGCCGCCGAGAACGAGGCGCTCAAGAACACGGATGCCGCCCTCGTCACAGCCGCCCAGGCCCGCCTCGAGGCGGACCTCCTCGCCGCTGACAAAGCAACCGCCCTGGCCGAACGGGACGCCGCGACGGCCGAGCTCGTCGCCACCTCCGCCGCCAGGGATGCCCTGGCCGGCGAAGTAGCCGGTCTCCGGGCGCACCTCACCTATATGAAGACGCACCCCGTCGCCTTCCTCACCCGCAAATTAGTCGAACGGCTCCCCCGTGCCCAGCGAAAACGTCCCTGAC
>NZ_JASJXJ010000137.1:0-11348 GCF_035018685.1 Cryobacterium sp. RTC2.1 | reverse complement strand
TTCCACCTGTTCCGGGTCGGTGATGTCGAGTTCGAGGGAGGTGATTCCCGGCTCGTGCCACGGTTCGGCCGGCGGGGAAGCGGCAGGGGCGAGCACCCTCGCCATCGAGCACGCCCCCGAACATCGCAGGGCGTTCTTCTCCGGTTTCACGATGACCGGGTATGCGGCCGGTATGGTGCTCGCCACCATCGTCTTCATTCCCGTCGCGGCCCTACCGGAGGACCAGCTGTATGCCTGGGGCTGGCGGGTGCCGTTCCTGTTGAGCGCGGTCGTGCTCGTCGTCGCATACATCGTGCGGTCCCGTCTCGACGAGACGCCGGTGTTCGCCGAGACGAAGTCCGTCGCCGCCGTCGAGAGGTTCCCGGCCGCGCAGGTGTTCAGGCACCAGTGGCGCGACGTCGTGCGCGTGCTCGTCTGCTCTCTGTTCGCTGTGACGCAGACCGTGTTCACCGTCTTCGGCCTCGCCTATGCGACGAGCCCCGCCGTGGGCATCGATCGCGGCACGATGCTGTGGGTCGCGACCGTGTCCATCGCGGGTTCCCTCGTCACCATCCCGCTGTTCTCGGCTCTGTCGGACCGCATCGGGCGCCGGCCGGTCTGGATCATCGGCACCCTCGGTTCCGCGGCGACCATCTTCCTCTACTTCTGAGCGATCTCGACCGGTTCGATCCCGCTCATCTTCCTCGGCGGCTTCCTGAACATGACGCTGTTCTATTCGATGGTCAACGGGCTCTGGCCGTCGTTCTTCACGGAGATGTTCGCCGCGCCGGTGCGCTACTCCGGCTTTGCGATCGGCACCCAGCTCGGATTCCTGCTCGCCGGCTTCGCTCCGAGCATCTGTTATGCCCTGCTCGGGAGCGGGATCGACGGCTGGGTTCCCGTCGCCGTCTTCACCGCAGCCACCATGGTGCTCTCGGCGATCGCCGCCGTCACCGCGCGGGAGACCTTCCGGGTGCCGACCGCCCTGCTCGGGGCCGACGCGCTGCGCGTCGAGGCACCGGAGCGACCTCGATCGACGGTCGGCGCTGGCTAGTGTCGGCGGGGTGACGTACACTCCCAATATCGAACATTTGTTCGATCATTACGGAGGAGCCACCGAATGCCCCAGATCATCGACATCCGCGTCGACGTCGAGCTTTCGGCCGACGGCGACCCCCGCGCCTTCACCTGGGACCGCTTCGAGCACACCATCATCGGGCAACCGCAGGCGGTGTTCACGCGCACCCGCTGGTGGGAGAACGACGGGGTGCCCACCCGCATCGACACCGAGCTGTGGCGGGTCGACGCGGCCCGCGGGGGCGAGGAACAACACCGGTACGACCTGCGACGCGACGTCGACGGGTCGTGGGTGCTCGCCCTCGACTGGGGATGAACGAGCCGGGCACGGGCCGGTCGCGCACTGCCGGGCCGGGCACCGGCTTCCCGCACCTGCACGTCGCGAGCGCATACTCGACCCACTACGGGGTGACGCTTCCCGAAGCGCTTGCCGGCCAGGCGAGGGCCCAGGGCGCCTCCTTCCTTGCACTCACCGACCGTGACGGGCTCTATGGGGCCGTCAAGCACCTTCGGGCGTGTGGGGCGGAGGGCATCCGCGCCGGCCTCGGGGCCGACCTCGCGGTGCACGACGACGACCGGCTGCCGCTCGGCCGCGTCGTCGTTCTCGCGCACGGAGGCACCAGCGGCCGTGGGTATGCTGCCCTGTGCCGCGCCGTGTCCGCCGCCCACCAGGCCATGTCGACCGGAACAGGGCGCGAGCCGAGCATCGGCCGGTCAGAGCTTGCCGAACTGGCCGGGCTCCGGGCGCTGACCGTTCTGCTCGGGCCGGTCTCAGACGTCGGTGAGGCGATCGGCCGCCGCGCGACGAAGGAAGCCGGCGCCCGGCTCACGGCCTGGCAGGGATCGATGCCCACCGGGTCGGTGTGCCTCGAAGTCGTCTGCCATCTCGCCGAGCCCGGCAGCCGCGGCAGCGTCACTCCCGCGACCCGCATGCTCGCCCTCGCCGAGCAGAACGGCCTGCCCGCCGTGCTCACGAATGCGGTGCGCTACGGCGAGCCGGAGGACGCGGTGACCGCAGACCTTGCCGACGCCGCCCGCACCCTGACCCCGCTCGCCGAGCTCGAGCAGCCGCAGACGAACGGACAGGCCTGGCTCAAACCGGCAGGCGCGATGCGGCAGGTGGCCCGCATGGTCGTCGATGCCGGCCTGCACGACGACGGCGCGCTCAACCGGCTGCTGCGCGATACGGACATGCTCGCCGACCGCTGCACCCTCGACCCGCAGGCCGACATCGGCCTCGGTACCCCGCGGATGCCGGAGGCACGCGTGATCGGGGTCACCGGCGACCCGCTCGCCGAACTCTGGAAACGCGGACGATCCGGCGTCGACGAACGCTACGCGGCATCCGGTCGGACGGCGGTCGAAACGGCGCACGCCCGCCTCGAGTACGAGATGGCGACGGTCGAGCATCTCGGCTTCGCGAGCTATTTCCTCACGGTCGCCCGCGTCGCCGACCTCGTCAGGGGCATGGGCGTTCGTATCCAGGCCCGTGGCTCCGGCGTCGGCTCGGTGCTCAACTACGCCCTGCACACCTCATCGGTCGAGCCGATCGCGAACGGCCTGCTCTGGGAACGGTTCCTCTCCCCCGAACGCCAGACCCTGCCCGACATCGACCTGGACGTGGAGTCAGCGCGCCGCCACGATATCTACCGCGCCATTTTCCAGACCTTCGGTGCCGACCGGGTCTCGCTGATGTCGATGACCAACGCCTACCGCGGCCGCGGCGCCGTCAGGGACGCCGGGCTGGCCCTCGGCATGGATGCCGGGCAGGTGTCGGCGATCGCGAAGCAGATGTGGCGGTTCAACGCCCGCGACTTCCGCCGTGCCCTCGAGGAGAAGCCCGAGCTCGAACCGCTCGCCGCCGAAGTGCGCGCCTCGCAGCAGCTCGATCAGCTGGTCGACCTCACCGCACGGCTCGACCGGCTGCCGCGGCACATCTCGGTGCACCCGTGCGGCGTGATCCTCTCCGACGCGAGCCTGCTCGACCGCACCCCGGTGCAGGCGTCGGGAATGGGACTGCCGATGTCGCAGTTCGACAAGCACGACATGGACCCGATGGGCCTGATCAAGCTCGACATCCTGGGCGTTCGGATGCAGTCTGCGATGGCGCATGCCGTCGAGGAGCACCGACGCCTCACCGGAGAGAGCATCGACCTCGACCGGATCCCGCTCGACGACGAGCCGACCTTCGAGCTCATCCGCTCGACGCGCACCCTCGGCATCTTCCAGCTCGAGTCGCCAGGCCAGATGGAGCTCGTCGGCAAGCTGCAGCCCGAGGTCTTCAACGACCTCACCGTGGAGATCTCCCTGTTCCGACCCGGCCCGATGCAGAACAACATGCCCCTGCTCTACCTGCAGGCGCGGCACGGCGAGGTCGTGCCGGACTACATCCACCCGCGTTTCGAACCGATCCTGCGGGAGACCCGCGGCGTCGTCATCTTCCACGAACAGGTGATGCGGCTCTTCGACGAACTCACCGGCTGCGGCCTGGGCAAGGCGGATGTCTTCCGCAGGCACCTGGGGAAACCCGAGCAGCTGCCCCTCATCGAGGCGTACGTCCGTGAGCAGGCCCTGGGCCGCGGATTCCCCCCGGCGGTGATCGACCGGATCTGGACCGTGCTCGCCGGATTCGGCAGCTTCGGCTTCGCCAAGGCGCACGGCGCCGCGTTCGCCCTGCCCACCTACCAGTCCGCGTGGCTGAAGACCCATCACCCTGCGGTCTTCCTTGCCGGTCTCCTCACCCACGACCCGGGAATGTGGCCGAAGGACCTGCTCGTGGCCGAAGCCCGGGCGCTCGGGGTGCCCGTGCTTCCGCTCGACGTGCAGCACAGCGTGCTCGACTACCGGGTCGAGGATCTTCCTCCTGGCCACGCCGGGCCTGTCCAGGTCGAACCGGTGACTGCCGGGTCTCCCGGGCCTGCCGGGCCGCGCAGAGGCATCCGCCTGGCGCTGCCAGAGCTTTCGGGCAGCACCGCCGCCGAGAGGGCCCGGATCGTGCGGCACCAGCCGTTCTCCTCGCTCCAGGACTTCCGGGACCGGGTGCGGCCACGGCGGTCGAGCTTCGAGGCGCTCGCACGGGTCGGCGCCCTCGACAGCTTCATCGGCTATGACCGTGAGCGCCGGCATGAGCTGCTCGCGCACATCCAGTCGCTCCGCGGCACGGCCGTCGCCGTGCACGACGACCAACTCGCCTTCGACGTCGACCTGCCGGTCCCCCGGTACACCGGCGACCGGTTCACCGCCGTCACCTCCCTCGAGCTGCGCGGCCGAACCCAGACCGAACTCGAGCTGCGCGACCTGAGCCTCGCCGTGTCCGGGCACCAGCTCGCCCGTTTCTATCCGCTCTTCGCCGAACTCGGCGTCACCCCGGCGTCGGCCCTCGCCGACCTGCCCGGCGGCACCGAGGTGCTCCTCGCCGGCGTGCGGCGGGCGACGAACACCCCGCCGATGCGCGGCGGGCGACGCGTCGTGTTCGTGAGCCTCGACGACGGCACCGGGCCGGTCGCGAACGTGGTCTTCTTCCACGACGCCCAGGAACGCATCGGCGCCCTGGTCTTCCAGACCAGGCACCTGCTCGTCCGCGGCCGCACCAGGCGCTCGGGTGCGAAAGGGGTGTCGGTGACGGGCGACTCGCTCTGGGACCTCGCGGATGCCGCCCGGCTGGTCAAACAACGGCACAGCGCCGAGCGCGCGGCCGAGAACGCTGCGGGCGACGAGGCCCGGGCCGAGGCCCTGGCGGCCGAGCTCGCCGCGGTCGCGCCCACAAACGTGCGCCACCTCTGGTCCGCGCGCTCCGCCTGATCCGACACGCGAACCCGGCCCACGAACCCGGCCCACGGAACGGCCGCGACCCGTCCGGGCAGGCGAATGCCCGGTGCCGCAGGCGCGGCACCGGGCATCCGATGGATCCTTGTACCGGCCGTCCGGCGGTAGATCCGGACGGCCGTTCGACTATCCGGCGGCTACTGGGCCACCTGGCTGGTCGTTTCCACGTTCAGCCACGGGCCGGCGGGAACGGCGGACCGGTCCACGAAACGCCAGTTGACGTGGTCGTTGTCCCCGTCGAGGTCGGTGAAGCCGAGGCATCCGTTGAGGGCGGGCGACACGTCGGTGCCTGCGCCCTGGCTCGGGTCGCCGCTGAACTGCTTGTTCACCGGACGGGCGTCGTTGCTTCCGAACACGTAGGCAGCGTCGTGGTACAGCGAGCCGCTCGAGGGGCCCGCGTCCTCAACCTGTCCGTAGCACGTCTGGCCATTGGGACCGGTGAGCTGGACCCAGTGGTTCTTCATGTACGAGTAGTTCGAGTCACCATGGTGAGCGCTGTACGGGGCCACGTTCGCCCACGGTACGACGGTGTCGCGGTTGGCGAACGCCGTCGCGTCGTTGACGTCGTCGTAAGGAAGATCCAGGTAGAACGGGTTCTCGAGCGGCTTGGGCTGGCTGGTCGGGAAGTAGCCGTTGGCAGCGGTGCGCTTCTCTGTCGTGCACGTGAAGGTCGCAGCGGTCGCGCCGCTGGACGGGCCATCGCACCCGCCGACGGGCGAGCCGCCGCAGCCGGTGTCCGTTGAGGACCCGAGCTGAACGCCGGTGTGGTGAAGCGCCCACTTGCTGTCATAGGTGCTGCAGACCTGGCTGCCGTCGCTGAGGTTCGCGTTGAAGATCTCGCCGACCCAGAAGGTCGTCGACACGATATTGGTGTGCAGCGGGGACGTTCCGATGGCGATGGGGGGCGTCGTCGGAGTAGGCGTCGGCGTCGGCGTAGGAGTAGGCGTCGGCGTCGGCGTAGGCGTGGGCGTAGGCGTCGGAGTCGGAGTCGGAGTCGGAGTCGGGGTGGGCTTCGGCGCAGGCGTCGGAGCCGGCGTGGGCGTCGGCGTCGGCGCAGGCGTCGGCGCAGGCGTCGGAGTCGGAGTCGGAGTCGGAGTCGGAGTCGGAGTTCCGTTGTGGTGGTTCTTACGGTGTGACCACACCCCGGTCACGGCGAGCCAGCCTGACGGTGCGCTCACGGACGATGAACCGGACGACGAGCGGGACGACGAAGACGAGGAGTCGCCGGAGGCGAACGCACAGGAGGCCGTTGTGCCGACGACGATGCACAGGGCCGCCGTTGCGGCCAGGACACCGCCTGCGAGTTTGCGACGCGCGGTTGTACTACGCGGCGAGGACTTCTCGGCGCGACGAAAGAGCTGTTGCATGGAGTTTTTTGCCTTTCAAATGACCGGAACGCGCCGATCACAAATCCATCCACAGAACCTACGACACGCATTTTCGATGGGTTGACTGTAACCCATTCGAAGTACACGGCTCCGGAAAATACCCCCAGTTTTACGGCTGCGCTAGGGGCTTGACAAACAAAAAAACTGAGAGATCGCCGTAATCACGGGGAACTCACGACACATTCATAGCTGAGAAACTCTCAGGAAGGAAAACCCTCAGCGCTGTGTTTAACGGGGCGTCGGAGTCTGAGTCTGCGCCGGTGTCGGTCTCGGTGTCTGAGTCGGCGTCGGATTGGCTTCGATGAAGTCATCTCCACCGTACTTCGCATTCGCGACCGACATCACCGCCGGCCACATCCGGTGCCGGGCGGTCGCGGCCTGGCCGCTGTCGAAGTATGTGGTCCGCTGGTTCGCATCGCCGGTGAGGCTGACCACCGCGACGACGGTTGCGACCTTCGTACTCGACCCGGTCATCCAGGTGTCCTTATTGCCATCCGTCGTACCGGTCTTTCCGATCACGGGCACCTGCGGCGCCATGCCCCGGTTCGACTGCTGCCCTGTCCCGGTCGTCATGACCTTGTGCATGGCGTAGGCCATGCCCGCCGCGACCGTGGGGTTGACGGAAGCCGCGCACTCGCTGGTCGGCACGGGAACCTCAGCGCCGGTCGGGCCAACGATGCGGTCGATCACGACCGGACTGCACGTCACCCCCCTGTTCGCGATTCCCGCGAACGCGACGGCCATGCTCAACGGCGCGATCTCATTCGTGCCGATCACCGACGCAGCGCTCTGCAGGAGAGGGGTCGCATCAGCGCGGTGCATCCGGAATGCCTCAGCCGTCTTACGGATTCCGCACAGGTCGAGCTTCTTGGCCATCCCGATGTACCCGGTGTTGATCGAACCCACGGTGGCTTCGAGGGCGCTGTAGTGCGCCCCACTCTCGTTGGCGTCGTTCTTCGGGTTCCACTTCTCCTTGTCGTAGTTCTGCGGGCCGAGGCAGCTGTCCTGGAAGGTGCCCCAATTGGCCTTGCGGCGGGAATCGACGCGTTCGTAGAGAGCGTGACCTTCCGTGAGCCACTCGGCGAGGGTGAACACCTTGTACCCGGAACCCGGCTGGAAGCCACTCGAACCGCCATCGGCATAGTCGGTGTTGTAGTTGATGCTCGTGTAGTTCGCTCCCGTGGCCTCGACGACAGGATCCTGGCTGTAGTCCTTGTTCTGCACCATCGCAAGCACACGACCGGTGCCGACCTGCACGCTCGAGATGACAGCGCCGACATCCCAGCCGGGGAAGGTCGACGGTACATTCTGCTTCATCGTGGCCTCCGCGGCATTCTGAAGGTCCAGATCAATGGTTGTGTAGACGTTGTAGCCACCCCGGCGGAAGTTGAGAAGCCGGGTGTCGGCATCCGCCCCGAACGCCGGGTCGTTCCGAAGCACATGGGTCACGTAGTCGCAGAAATAGGCGCTTCCGCCCGCGGTCTGGCACCCGGTACTGGGCTCGTGGATGCTGGGTTCGACCGGTGCCGCGACCGCCGCCGCATAATCGTCCGGTCCGATCGTGCCGTACTTCAGCATCGTCCCGAGGATATAGTCCCGGCGGTCCCGGTTCGCCGCGTAGCCGTTCGCCGTACCGTTGGAGGCGCTGTTCGGGTCGTCGAGCTGGAACTTGACCGGGTTGTTGATGATGGCGACGAGGCTCGCGGCCTGCGGCAGGCTCACGGCCGCCGCCGTCGTGTTGAAGTAGTACTCGGCGGCCGCCTCGATTCCGTAGACCGTTCCTCCGAAGCCGGTGATATTGAGATACTGGCGAAGGATGTCCTTCTTGGAGTATTTCTTCTCGACGCCGATCGCGAGCCGCATCTCCTTGAGTTTGCGCTCGGCGCTCGTTCGGGTGGCCGTCGTGTAGCAGGAGTCGCGCGCCACGGGGTCGGAGAGTACCTCGCACTTCTGAACGAGGACATTCTTGACATACTGCTGAGTGATGGACGACCCGCCCTGAGTTTCCCCGCCAAGGCTCACCCTGAGTCCGGCCCTGATCGTGCCCTGCATGTCGATGCCGCCGTGTTCATAGAAGCGCGGGTCCTCACTCGAGACCGCGGCATCCGTCACAAAGGGGCTGATCGAGTCCGAGCCGACCTCGATCCGGTTCTGGTCATAGAAGGAGGCAAGCAGGTAGGGAGAGCCATCACCCCGCATCGCGTAGATGTTGCTCTTCTGGGAGAGCCTGTCGATCGACAGGAATTCCGGAAGGCTTTGGAAGGTGTTGATCGTGTCCGTCACGGCGAGTCCCGACAGCGCGACGACGGGCGTCACCGACGCGGCGATCAGGAGTCCGGCAACCCCGCTCATGGCCACAAGCCCGACCAGCCCGCCGATCACACCCCGAGGCGTGCGCCGCTCCTGGAATTCCGTCGTCCGCATCTGAACCCCCCATCACGGTTCATGGAACCCCGGCGCCGACAGAATTGCTAGGGGCGTCTCACGATCGTTATCGGAGCGATCAGGTCTGGGCAACGGATGTCGAGCTGGCCCGCCGGGGAGCTTACCTGGCGGTGAGGATCAGCGCCGGTGCTACCGGGGCCTTGGTCGCCTCGACCTGAAGGCCCACCCAGACGCTCTGCCCTGCGGGAATGGTGCTCGCCCAACCCGCTCCGGTGCACGTGATCGAGGTCCTGACCTTGACCGTGCACGTCATCCCCCACGCGTTGGTCACCGCAGTCACGGTCGGATCGGACCAGGTCACGCTCCAGGCTTTGGCACCGGTCGCACTCTTCACCTGGAAGTCGGCGACGTAGCCGGCGCCCCACGCGCTCTGCAGGTTCCACGTCGTGGTGATCGAGGCCGTGCCGGGGACGGGAATCGGAGTGGCGGTCGGAGTCGGCGTCGGAGTAGCGGTCGGCTTCGGAGTCGCCGTCGGAGTCGGCGTCGCAGTCGGAGTAGCGGTCGGCTTCGGAGTCGGTGTCGGAGTCGGAGTAGCCGTCGGAGTCGGAGTAGCGGTCGGCGTCGGCGTCGCAGTCGGCGGAACGACGATCGGAGTCCCTGCACCGAGCAGCGGCGTGAGGGCCGTGAGCTTTGCCGCCTCCGGGGTGACCCAGTCGTCCTTGACGATGCCGCCGGTGTCGCCGCTGTTCGGGTTGAACGACCAGTACGCGAAGCTCATGCCGTTGCTCGAGAGGTACGGTACGAGCTTGGCAAGCCATTTCTGGTCGGATTCGGTCGCAAGCTTCGTACCGAACTCGCCGAGCAGCACCGGTGCGATCCCGGTCTTGCTGATGTAGCCCCAGTTCTGGTCCCAGACGGTGGCGAGGTTGTCCGGGTAGTTGGCCGCGCTGAACCAATTCTGCGCGTAGACCGTCGCCGGGTAGTCGTGCGGCGAGTACACCACCTGGTTCGCGACGGAGAGGATGACAGGCTTGCCCTTGACACCGCTCAGGCCGCCACCCCACCAGGTGGATCCGCCGGTGGCCTGGTTCTCGATGCCCTCGACGAGGATCAGCAGCCGGGGGTTCACGGCGAGCACGGCGTTCCCACCGCGGGTCGCGGCCGCCTGCCAGTCGATCGCGGGGTTACCGCAGCCCCAGCATGCCTGCCCGTGCGGTTCGTTGTGCAGGTCGAAGCCGATCACGGTCGGATCATTCTTATACCGGGTGGCGAGTGCCTGCCAGTCGCTGATCCACTTGGCTTCACTGTATTGCGCCGTGTACCAGAGCTCCGATTGGGCTCCGGAATCCGGACGGTGCCGGTCGAGGATGACATTGAGTCCGGCGACCTTCGCCCGGGCGATGACCGTGTCCATCAGCCGCTGCGGGGTCAGTCCCGCGAGGGTCGGATTCACCGCGTAGTTGATCGAATTGCTGGGGGCCCCGCCGAGGCACTCGTTCGAAAACGGCAGCCGCAGGGTGTTGAATCCGAGCGACTTGATCTGCGCGAGGCCGGCGTCGAGGCCGATCGTCCAGAGTCCGTGCGGGGCGCAGTTGCTCGTCTCCATTCCGAACCAGGAGATGGCCTTGACGACATACGTCTGGTTGGCGGAGTTCTGGATCGTGCCACCCGCGGTGTGCAGCCAGCCGGACGGCGCACTGACGGAGGATGCCGCGAATGCCGCCGGCTGCGGAGCCGCCGTCACGAGGCCGCCCGTCAGGAGCAGGGCGGCAGCCACGAATGCGACCAGGCGTCCGGTGGCGCCTCCGCGCCGCGGTCGTACCGACGCCGTTGGGGAAATCTGCCTCGTGGCATAGCTGTCGCGAGCACTCATGCTGGTCCCCCAGTATTCCGCGGACGTGGTTCCCGATGGCCACCCCTCGGGGCGGCAAGATCGTCCGTTAGCCCCATCGTAGGGGTTCCCGTGTTTCGGCACGGTAACAAGCTGCGCCGGGCACAGAAAACGGGCCCCGCGACTACCGCGAGGCCCGTTCGATACTGCCGGATCGGATCAGGCGACGGCCGGAACCGCGGTCTTCTTCGAAGCGTGCGGCGTGAGGACGAAGATCGCCCAGCCGAACAGGCCGACGAGGATGCCGAGGCCCATGGCGAAGAAGGAGACGCCGAAGGCGACGATCGAGGTGAAGAGCGAGGCGCGCAGCAGCGACGCGGTCATGACCGTCGGGCGGACCTTGTCGTCCTGGGCGAGCTCGGCGTACGTCTTGCCGCCCGAGGCCTCCATGGCGTGGTGGTTAATGATGTTCGCCTGCGCGAGGGCGGAGAGGGGGTTGTCGACGGTCGTTCCGGCGAGGAACGATGCGTCGGCCGCGACAGTAATCTTCTCGCCGGCCAGCTGGCTGCTGACGGTGCCCCAGACGACGCCGCCGACGAGGAGCATAACGAGGCCGCCGATAATGCCGAGGAGGCCGATAATCCGAAGAATACGCGCCTGGCCGGAACCGGCGATCAGGGGCTGGGCAGCCGTTGTCGTAGCGGTTGTCATGAGATACCTTTCCTGGTGTCGCGCCTGTCGTGACACTCGTGTTACCCCCCAGTCTGCCAGTAATGAAAGCGCATTCATCACATTTTCTCTGCCGATTGCAACATTGGTGGTAAACGTTTGCACGGTGGCGGAGGAAAGGCGCGGCATCCGTT
>NZ_JASJXJ010000136.1:0-11387 GCF_035018685.1 Cryobacterium sp. RTC2.1 | reverse complement strand
CCGCACCGAGCCGCTCGTTCACCTCGGCGATCTCGGTGCGGGACAGCACGGACACGTCGAGGGCGAACGCCCCGGCGACCCCGGTCACCGCGGCGAGCGCGGATCCGAGTTCCACGACCGGCAGGCGGTCGGTGTGCCAGCTGAGCAGCGGGCGGCGCAGCCCGAGCCGGGCGGCGAACCGGTCCGTGACGACCTCGACGGCCGGGGTGCCCGACGTGGATGCCGCCGGCCCGGCGACCCCGGAGCGGGCGTTGGCGATGGCGGTGAGCACGGCGAGGTTCCCGACAGCGCCGCCGAGCTGCGCTGGCAGCCCCGCGCGCACCCGGGCGAGCGCGGTCGCGGCCGTGAGCACGGCGTCGAGCCAGCCGGCCGCCACGAAGCCGAAGCTCGTGGGCGAGGCCTGCTGGCCCAGGGTGCGGCCGGCCATGATCGTGTCCCGGTGCTGCCCCGCGAGCACGGCGAGCGCGGCGGCGAATTCCCCGAGCCGGTCGGCGAGCTCGCCGCAGACCCGGTCGGCGACGAGCATCGCCGCCGTGTCGAGGACGTCCTGGCTCGTGGCGCCGACATGGATGTGGTCGGAGGCCCCTGCACGCACGCGTTCCGCGGCGAGCCCGAGGTGCTTCACGAGCGGGATCACGGGGTTGCCGCCGCCGCGTCCCTCCCGCGCGATCGCACCGAGGTCGAGCGCACCGGCGTCGGCGAGAGTGTCGCAGACGCCGAGCATCCACTCGGGGGCGAGTGCTGCGTCGACGAGCGCCCTGGTCAGGGCGAGCTCGGTGTCGACCATCGCCTGCAGCCAGGCCGCGTCGCTCGTGAGCGCCCGCGCCCTGCTGCCGTGGTCGAGCGGAGCCAGCAGCCCGACGTCGAGAATGGGCTCAGGCATCGAAGACTCAGGCAGCACTGACTCAGGCATCGAAATCCAGGAACACGGTCTCGTTCTCGCCCTGCAGGCGGATATCGAACCGGTACGAGGCAGCGCCCGTCGGCCCGGTCCCTTCCTGCACGCAGACGAGGGTGTGCCGCCGGTCCGCCGGGACCGCGGCGAGCACGGCATCCGTGGCATTCAGCTCCGCATTCCCGGGGAAGTAGGCCCGGGTGAAGAGGTGGTGGATGAGCCCCCTGGCGAACACGGTGACGAGCACGTACGGCGCACCGCCCGCGACCGGGCCGGGCTCGACCGTCGTGAAGGTGTAGTGACCGCCGAAGTCGACGGCCGCCCTGCCGAAGCCCGTGAAGCCGAAGCCGTCGCGGGCGAGGGAGCCCCGTTCGGTCCGCAAGGCGCCGGTCTCGTCGGCCTGCCAGATTTCGAGGATGGCATCGGGCACCGGTTCCCCTGCGCCGTCGAAGACGGTTCCGTGCAGCCGGATCGCGTGCGGGTGGTGGCCGGGCACGAGCTCGGCTCCCCCGTCGTACGGCAACGCGAACCCGTAGAACGGGCCCACGGTCTGCGCGGGGGTCTGCACGTACCGGGCGGCAGGCGACTCAGTCATGGGCTTCTTCACTTTCCATCCAGGTGGATTTCGGACCGGTGAGCACGATGTCCCACCGGTAGCCGAGCGAGAACTCCGGCACGCTTAGGTCGTGGTCGTACACGCCGATCAGCCGGGCGCGCGCTGCGGGGTCTGTGATCGACTGGTAGATCGGGTCGAGCGCGAAGAGCGGGTCGCCCGGAAAGTACATCTGGGTGATCAGGCGCTGGGTGAACGCGGTACCGAAGAGGGAGAAGTGGATGTGTGCCGGCCGCCACGCGTTCAGGTGGTTCCGCCACGGGTAGGGTCCCGGCTTGATCGTGGTGAAGGAGTATTCGCCGTTGTCCCCCGTGATGACCCGGCCGACGCCGGTGAAGTTGGGGTCGAGCGGGGCGGGATGCTGGTCGCGCTTGTGCACGTAGCGTCCGCCGGCGTTGGCCTGCCAGACCTCGACGAGCTGGTGCCGCACCGGGCGGCCCTCGCCGTCGAGCACCCGCCCGGACACCGTCATCCGCTCGCCGAGAGGTTCGGCGTTGTGCTGGATGGTCAGGTCGCTCTCGAGGGGGCTGACGTCGCTGTGCCCGAAGGCGGGCGAGTGCCGTTCGATCTCCTCGGGGTCCGCCCGCACGAGCTCGTGGGTCGGGTGCCGCAGGATCGAACTGCGATAGGGAGGGTAGTCGCGACGCGGGTGCAGTTCCGGGGCGTTGCCCTCCGCGACGCGGGCCCTGGCTTCCGCCTCGATGGCCTGCATCTCTGCGGAGATCTCGTGTTGTGACGTGGTATCGGTCATGTCGCTGATTCCTCTCGGGAGTATGGGGTCGGGAGTGCGGGGCTAGAACGGGAGTCCGGAATACTGTTCGGCGAGCTCGCGCTGGGCGTGCACCGAGCCCGTGACGTAGTCGAGACGGCCGAGCTGGCTCTGGTAGTCGAACTCCATCGTCTGCAGGTCGGTGCGGTTGCGGTGCAGCAGGTCGGTCATCCACTGCGAGAACTGCTGCACGCGCCACTGGCGGCGGAGCGCCGCCTCGCCGTAACCGGAGAGGAGGGCGTCGTCGTCCGCGTAGTGGGCGGCGAGGGCGGCGGCGAGCATGGTGACGTCGGCGATGGCGGAGTTGAGGCCCTTCGCCCCGGTCGGCGGCACGATGTGTCCGGCGTCCCCCGCGAGGAAGAGACTGCCGTACGCGAGGCGGGACGCCACGAAGCTGCGCATGGGCGTGATCGACTTGTCGGTGATCTCGCCCTCCTGGAGGGTCCAGCCCGGCACGCCGAGCCGGGCGTGCAGGTTCTCCCAGATCCGTTCGTCCGGCCACTGGTCGAGCGAGTCCGCGGTGTCGACCTGCAGGTAGAGCCGGGAGACGTGCGGCGAACGCATCGAGTGCATTGCGAAGCCGTCTTCGTGCAGCGCATAGATGAGCTCGTCGGTCGACGGAGCCACGTTCGCGAGGATCCCGAGCCAGGCGTACGGGTAACTCCGGTCGTAGAGCGTGATGGCTTCGCGGGGGATGCTCGCGCGGCAGACGCCGTGGAAGCCGTCGGCGCCGACGACGAAGTCCGCCGTGATCTCGTGGGCCTCGCCCGCGTGGGTGAACGTCACCCGCGGCGCGCTCGACTCGAGGTCGTGCACGGCGACATCCGCCGCCTCATAGTAGATCGTCGAGCCGGCGGCGTTGTGCGCCGCGATGAGGTCCTTGACGACTTCCTGCTGGCCGTACACCGTGACGCTGCGGCCGATGAGCTCCTGGAAGTCGACGTGGTGGCGTTCGCCCCGGAACTGCAGGTAGATGCCGTCGTGCTCGAGGCCCTCGGTCCTGATCCGCTCGCCGAGCCCCAGGCGGGTGAGGGTCTCGACGGCGCTCTGCTCGAGTACGCCGGCCCGGATCCGGGCGAGCACGTAGTCCTGCGAACGGTTCTCGACCACGATCGAGTCGATTCCGGCGTCCCGCAGCGCCCAGCTGAGGAGAAGACCGGCGGGGCCTGCGCCGATGATGGCGACACGGGTGTTTTCTGGGGACACGGGGTTCTCCTAGCGACGATGACAGGTGATCGCACCATCTTGCGGAGTCAGCAACCCTCCAGCGCAGCCGTTTCCACTGAGTGAAAGATCGCGGGCTGGACTCACGGCAAGCAGATCTTTCTAAGAAAGCTCTCACACGCGTCTCGCGTCTGCCTCATCGAGGACAGGCACACTGTCGGATGATGACCCCGACGCCCGGTGACGGCACACTGGCTGTGGAGCCTTCCCCCGCTGAATAGGAGCAGATCAATGCGCGAGCCCATCCCAGCACCTGACAGTCGTCGGCGGCGGACGCGTGCCGGCCTCGCCGGGGCTGCACTCATCGTCGTCGTCGCCACCGCCGGCCTTGCCGCAGCCATGGTGAGCTCCCTCGCGCTCGCGGACCAGGCGGGGACGCCGCTCACCGTTCCCGGGGTCACGGTCGGAACCCAGCCGCCCGCCACGGGCGACGCCCCGGTCGTCGCGCCGAGCGCGGTCTCCACCGGCGCGCCGTCGGTGGGCACGGTCCCGGCCACGATACCGACCACCGCACCCGTGCCCGAGCTGGTGCCTGCCCCGACGCCGGTTGTCGTCGACGACCACGGCGGTAACCGATCGGGAGGAAGCGGTGGCAGCGGCAGCAGTGGGAGCAGCGGTAAGGACTGAACCGCCCGAACGCTAAGAGAGCTCTCACCGGCGTCTCCTTCCGGGCTTAGAACCACACCGCAGAGTGGAAGCACTCAGTGACATCCGCTGAAGCGCCGGTCCCGGCGCCGTCGAAAGGACATCTCATGGCCCACCTGACAAAGAAGAGTTCCCTCGCACTCGCCACCCTCGGCCTCGCCGGGCTCCTGTCTGCGGGTATCGCCACCGCACAGGCAGACACCGGCAGGCACGGCGACGTCATCCCGACGCCGACCAGCAGTTCCAGCACGACCACACCCGGCACCATCGTCGGCACCGACGACCCCGCAACCCACGACGTCGGCGACGACCACGGAACGGACACCTCCGGCTCAGGCAACTCCGGCCACGACAACTCCGGCCACGACAGCACCGGGCACGACAACTCCGGGCACGGCAGCAACGGCTAGAACTCCCCGAACACCGATATCCGCCCGGGCTCGTCGCCGGGGACGGGAAATGGGCTGCCGGCTCAGCGCGATCAGCGCAGCCGGTAGCCCATTCCCCTGACCGTTTCGATGCGCGAGGCGCCGAACTTGGCCCGGAGATAGCCGACGTAGACGTCGACAACGTTCGAACCGGGATCGAAGTCGTACCCCCAGACCCGGCTGAGCAGCTGCTCCCGACTGAGCACCTGGTCGGGGTTGCGCAGGAATTCCTCGGCCAGAGCGAATTCCCTGGCCGACAGGTCCACCTGGTGATCACCGACGATCGCCCGGCGGCTACGCAGGTCGAGCTGGAGCCCAGGGACGCCCAGGACGGGTTCGAGGACTCTGGCGGCATCTGCCAGACGCAGGCGCACGCGGGCGAGCAGCTCATCGAACCGGAACGGCTTGGCCATGTAGTCGTTGGCACCGCCCTGAAGGCTGGCCAGGGTGTCTTCTGCAGAGTCCCGCGCCGTCAGCACGATCACCGGTAGCGCAGAGTCCTCCGCGCGCAGTCTGCGGAGTACTTCGTAACCGTCGATGCCCGGAAGGCCGATGTCGAGCACCATCAGGTCGAATCCGCCGGTGAGGGCGAAGTCGAGTGCGTCAGGTCCGGTGCGCACGACCGACGTCGCGTACCCGGCCGCCGAGAGGCCCTTGTCGACGAAGGTCGCGATCCGCGCTTCGTCCTCTGCGATCAGGATGCGGCTCATGGGGTGACCTCCGTGGTCTCTGGCGCTTCGACGCTTCGGGGCGGGAGCGGGATATCGAGCGTGAAGGTCGCGCCCTGTCCCTGCTGCGACGTCACCAGGACCGAACCGCCGTGGGCGTCGGCGATCGCCGCGACGATCGCGAGGCCGAGTCCGGAACCGGTCTCTCCCCGTCCGACCGCTCCACGCGTGAATCGTTCAAAAATGTGTTCCTGCGCCTCGATACTGATCCCTGGACCGTCGTCCCTGACCCAGAGCCGCAGCCGGGATGAGCCGTCCGCCGCCCGGTCGACCGCGCTGCCGATGTCGACCGTTCCTCCGGGCGAACCGTGACTGACAGCGTTTGCCGCGAGCTGGAGCAGGGCCTGGGTGAGCTTGTCGGCGTCGACGGTAGCCATGACAGCGGCACTCCGGCTCGACACCCAGTGGTGGTCGGAGAGCGCAGCTGCCTTGGCGCGCACGAGTTCGGTGAGGGCCGCGATGTCGGCAGGCGCCAGGTTCAGGCTCACCGGCCTGTGCACTTCTGCGAGCGCGGAGATGTCCCTGACCAGGCCGTTCATCCGGTCGAGCTCGTCGATCGCCAGTGCCCTCGTCGCTGCAACGTCGGCGGGGTCGGATTCGTTCATGAGTTCCAGGTGCCCGCGCACGATGGTGATCGGAGTCTTGAGCTCGTGGCCGATGTCGTCGAGCAGGCGACGCTGGCTGGTGATCGAGTGATCGAGCCTGTCGAGCATGCCATTGACGGTTTCGGTCAGGAGTGAGACATCGTCCCGGCCATAGGCCGGTATGCGCTCACTCATGTCGGACGCGGTGATCCGCGCGGCCGCCTCACGCAGGGCACGGATGGGACGCAGCAGACGTCCGGATACCAGCCAGCCGACGAGGCCGAGCAGGACCAGGGTCAGCGCGGCGACTCCCAGGTAGGTGCGGAAGGCATCCGTGACGGGCCGCAGCTCGGCGTCGAGATCGAAGGCGGCGCTGAACACCCCGGCGGCGGGGTCCGTGCCGACGGTGACGGGTGCCGCGACGTAGCGCACAGCCCGTCCGTTCCCGACCGCGGTGCCGAGCACGACTGCTCCGCCCGACGTCTCGGCTGTGATCCGCGTGACGAACCCGGCGTCGTCTTCGAGGCGGAAGGCGACGTCCCCAGCGGGGGCGAAGGCCGCAGCACCGTCGATGACGGCGAGTGTGGACTCATTCGTTCCCGGCCGCACCCGCTGCACGACGGCACCGAGCACGCCGGCCACCGTGGTCAGCCCGGAGTCCCCTGCGATGAAACGGGCGTCCTCGACCGTCACCTTCAGTGAGGCGTCAAGAGCATCCAGGGTTCGTTCGCGCTGCACCAGATACGCGGTCGTCCCCGCGGTGGCCATGCCGAACGCTGTGACGACCAGGATGGCGGCCAGGATGCGCACCCGGACCGACAGCAGGGGTCGCCATCGACCACGGGGAACGAGCTCCTCAACGGGCATTCCCCCATTATCGACTGCCGCAACCATCGAGCGGGCATCCCCGCGCGATCAGTCCGCAATCAGTCCGCAGCTGATCCGCACTCAGCCGGCGGCGCGGCGGTACCCGAGCGCCCTGCCGACCCCGTGGGCCGCGACGCGCACGGCCTGTTCCTGCTCGGGGCTCGACCGGGGCGTTGTGCGGGTGACGATAGACACGGCCGCAACCACCTGGCCGGTGCGGTCCCGGATCGGCGCCGCGATCGAACTCGAACCGGCTGTCATCTCCTCGGACATGCGGGCGATGCCCTGGGCGCGGATGCCGGCCAGGCGCCGCCGCAATTCCTCGGGGTCGGTCACCGTCTGTGGCAGGAACCGCGGCAACGGCCCGGCCAGGTAGGTCTGGATCACCTCGTTCGGAGCGAAGGCCAGCAGCACGAGTCCGACCCCGGTCGCGTGCAGCGGGAGGCGGCCGCCCACCCGGGAGATCACCCGCACGGCCTGGTGCCCGGACAGCTTCTCGAGGTAGAGGGCGTCGCTCCCATCGAGGACGGCGAGGTGCACGTGCTCGTGGGTCGACTCGTACAGGTCTTCCAGATAGGGCAGGGCGATCGTGCGCAGGTTCCGCGCCGTCGGGGTCTGCACCCCGACCTCCCAGAGCCGCATCCCGAGCGCGTAGCGTCCGTCTTCCTGGCGGGCAAGGCCTCCCCAGCTCGTCCATTCGCCGACGAGGCGATGCACCGTCGTCAGCGGGATCCCGGTGCGCTGCGCGATCGCGGTGAGGGTGAGCGAACTCGCCGGCGGCGCGGTGAACGCGTCGAGAATGGCGAAGAGCCGGGCGGCCACGCCGCGGTCATCGACCGGGAACGCCGCAGCGTCCTCGGTTCCCCTCGACTGTGCGGGCTTCCCTGACATCAGCACCACGCTACTCGCCCGCGCACCGGCGGGCAGCATATTGTGGGGCCATGGCGAATTCCCGCTCCGGCGACTCCCTGCTGTCCCGGCTCGTGACGATTCTCGACGCCTTCGATTCCCATCGCTCGTCCATGACGATCTCCGCGTTATCGCGCCGGGTGGGCATCCCACTCGCCACGACCCACCGGCTCGTCGTGCAGCTCCTCGACGAACGGCTCCTCGAGCGCGACGCGGACGGAGGAGTTCGCCTCGGCATCCGGTTGTGGGAGCTGGCCTCGCGGGGCTCGCGCACCACCGACCTGCGCGAGATCGCGCTTCCCTTCATGGAGGACGTGCACGCCGTCGTGCAGCAGCACACGACCCTGAGCCTGCTCGACAGCGAGAACGTGCTCTACATCGAGCGGCTCACGACCCGCGGTTCGGCGGTGAACATCACCCAGATCGTCGGCCGGCTGCCGATCCACGCGTGCTCGTCCGGGCTCGTGCTCCTGGCATACTCCCCGCCGGAGTTCCAGGACGACGTGCTCGGCAGGGAACTCGTGCGCTACACGGAACACACCGTCACCGAACCCGCAGCCCTGCGCCGGCTACTGGCCGGGATCAGGCAGCTCGGCCACGCTTCCGTGCCCGGGATCATCGTGCCGAACACGACCGGGATCGCCGTTCCGGTGTTCGAACGCGGCGATCGGGTGATCGCCGCGCTGAACGTGATCGTCCCCTTCGGCGAGGAGGACCTCCGGGCGACCGTGCCCGCCCTGAAGACCGCGGCGCACGGCATCTCCCGCGCCCTCGGCTCCGACCGGCCGCGCGGCGGCACAAGCCGGATGCCGCGGGCCGTCTGACCGGGACGCCCCGATTCCCCGGCGAATATTCCTCCCATTGAATGGGAGGGGCACGATGAGCGACCCCGACCGTTGGCAGTCTTCAGAAACGCAAATTCTTGTGTCAACGACGACGGGAGTGGGATTCGATGCGAATTCTCCAGGGCAAGCCGCAGGACCGATTCGATGTCGTGGTGGTGGGGTCCGGCGCCGCGGCGCTCACGGCCGCCGCGACGGCGGCCAACGAAGGCAAGAGCGTGCTGGTGGTCGAGAAGTCGGCCCTGCTCGGCGGGACCTCGGCGGTATCGGGCGGGATGCTCTGGGTCGCCGCCAACCATCTCGCCCGCGGCGCGGGCATCGCGGATTCGCCGGAAGACGCCGCACGGTACGTGCGAGCGGTCTCCAGGGGCCGGGGCAGGGACGAGCTCTTCGATGCCGCGATCGACAGCGGCGATGACATGCTGCGCTACGTCGAACGCGAGCTCGGCGTGGCCTTCCTGCTGCTTGATAACTTCCCGGACTACCGGATGGATCTCGACGGCGCCCTCGACGGCGGACGCACCGTCGAACCCGAACTCTTCGACGCCGCTGCCGCGCTCGGCCCCGTGCGGGCACACGTGCGCACCGACGGCCGGGCGCCCTTCACGATGCAGGAATACGAAGCCTGGGGAGCCTTCACCCACTTCCCCTGGCCAGAACTCGCGGCACGGGAAGCGGCGGGCCTCGTCGCCAAGGGGCAGGCGCTCGTCAGCATGCTGCTCGCCTCCTGCCTCGGGAACGACGTGACCCTCTCCGTCGACGCCCGCGCCGAACGCCTCGTCGTCGAGAACGGGCGCGTCACGGGCGTCGTCGTGGACGGACGCACGTTCCACGCGAATGACGGCGTCGTGCTCGCCTGCGGCGGCTTCGAGTGGGACAAGGAACTCGCCGACGGGCTGCTCCAGACCCGGCTGCACGTCGTCTGCTCTCCCCCGTCGAACACCGGAGACGGCCTCCGGATGGCCCAGCGCATCGGTGCACGGACCGGTGGGACCAGGGAAGCCTGGTGGGCGCCGATGTCGGTCATCCCCGGCGATCTCCGCGACGGGGAACAGGTCGGCACCCTGCTCCGCTTCGAACGCCAGGGTCCCGGTTCGATCATGGTCAACCAGCACGGGCGCCGTTTCGCGAACGAATCCCAGGATTACAACGACCTCGCGCGTTCCCTGCACTCGTGGGACCCCGCGGCCAATGCCCCGCTGAACACGCCGTCCCACGTCGTCTTCGACCACGCCTTCCTCGAGCGCTACGGCGTCCTGAGCCACCGCGCCGGCCGGCCGACGCCGGCGTGGCTGCTCGAAGGCGCCACCCTGGCCGACCTCGCCGCGCGCATCGACGTCGACCCGGCCGCCCTCACGGAGACGGTCGGCCGCTTCAACCACTACGCCGAGCTCGGTGAGGACCCAGACTTCGGCAGGGGCCGGAGCCGCTACGACACCTACTGGGGCGATGCGGGGAACGTCTTCCCCAACCCGAGCCTCGGCCCGCTCACCACCGGGCCGTTCTACGCGCTCCCGGTCGTCAACGGCGCCTTCGGCACGAGCGGAGGCGTGTCGACGGATGGCGTCGGTCGCGTCGTCGACGTCGACGGCGCCGTCATCGGTGGACTGTTCGCCGCCGGGAACACCACCGAGAGCGCGTACGGGGCCGGTTACCCCGGCGCAGGCGCGACCCTCGGGCCGCTGATGACGATGGGCTACCTGATCGGCCGCACCCTCGCAGGCAGCCCGATCGGCTACCCCGACCTGGCCGACGCTGCGGCGACGGCGGTCGTCCGATGATCCGCCACGTGGTGCTTTTCCGGTTCGAAGACAGCTTCACTCCCTCGATCGAACACGACTGGCGTGCCGGGCTCGACGGTCTCGTCGGTCACGTGCCGGGGCTCCGGTCGCTGAGCGTCGGCCGCGACCTCTCCGGACAGGCCAGGTCCTGGGACTGCACGATCGTCGCGGACTTCGACACGGCCGCCGACGTGGCCGGGTACGCAGGGCATCCGCTGCACACCCCGCTGATCGCCCTCTCCAGCCCGCACACCCGGCAGATCGCATCCGTCGATTTCGACGTTCCGGAACCGGCCACGACGCACGCGGAGCAGAGGAAGGGGCGGGTGCACGGCAAGATCGCCATCGTCACGGGAGGGAGCGGCGACCTCGGCAGCGCCTGCGTGCGGCTCCTCGCCCGCGAGGGCGCCGTGGTCGTCAGCCTCGACGTCACCCCGCCGGCCGAACCGTGGCACGAGCCGGGAATCACCTCCCTCGAACTCGACATCACCGACCCGGAACAGGTGGAACGCGCCGTGGCCCGGGTACTCGAGACGGTCGGCGTTCCCGACATCCTCGTGAACGCCGCCGGTATCATCGGGCGCGCGGCGCCCTCGCACGAGTCGACCCTCGCCGAGTTCGACCGGATCTTCAACGTGAACGTCAAGGGCACCTGGCTCATGACGAAGTACGTGGTCCCGGCCATGATCGCCGCGTCGCGCGGCAGCATCGTCAACTTCTCGTCGATCCACGGCATCACCGGCGGCAGGAGCGTGCCGCTGTACCACGCCACGAAAGGCGCGGTCCGGCTGCTCACCAAGTCCGACGCCGCGACCTACGGTGAGCACGGCATCCGGGTGAATTCGATCCACCCCGGCTCGATGAACACGAGGATGAGCCGCACGGCCGCCGACATGAGCGCTGTCGGGCCAGAGGCGTACTACCGCCAGCTGGTCGAGGGCAATCCGCTCCGCCGGCAGGGGGAACCCGACGAGATCGCCTACGGCGTGCTCTACCTCGCGAGCGACGAATCCCGCTTCAGCACCGGTTCCGAACTGGTCATCGACGGCGGATACACCGCCGTCTGACCCAGGGCAGACCACCCGCACCACCCGAACCACCC